>JALUTE010000226.1 GCA_027058255.1 Methyloligella sp.
TTGTGCCGATCGCCATGGAGGACGGCCTGCGCTTTGCCATCCGCGAGGGCGGGCGCACCGTCGGCGCCGGCGTCGTCGCAAGCATCATCGAGTAGGGACCGGGCGCAGGCGCCTGCGTGGCGCGCATGGGCGCCCGGCATTGCTCGTCGCGATGCACGCGCGGCTCCCCCATCGGGCACGGGCCGCAGGGCAAGGACGAGAGGAGCCTTTGGACCCGAGGGTGGCTGTTTAGGAGTGTAGCTCAACTGGCTAGAGCACCGGTCTCCAAAACCGGGGGTTGGGGGTTCGAGTCCCTCCACTCCTGCCATGCCGCGGCGCGGGCTGCGTCGGGCCTTGGCGGAGGTTCTGAGGCCGAGGCCCGAAGGTTCAGGATGGGCTGCGGTCTTGTGCGGGGCGGGGCTGCCTCCCGGGGTCCCGGAGATCCGGGACGGCGTGCGAGTGCGCCTCGGCCTGGCCCCGGAGGGCGAGCAGGCGAGCAGACATGCCGGCGGCCCTGCGCGGGGCGCGAGGGGCGAGGCAAGCGCGGCGGGTCGGGCGAGAGCGAGGCGGGCGGCGCACGCGAGGCCAGCAGGGCGCGCGAGGAGGCCAAGCGCGTGGCAAGGCGAGGCCAGCGCGTGGCAAGGCGAGGCCAGCGCGTGGCAGGCGAGGAAAGACAGCGGACATGGCCAAGATCAAGCCGATGAAATTCATCGACGAGGTGCGCGCCGAGGTGGCGAAGGTCACCTGGCCGACCCGCAAGGAGACCATGATCACCACGGCGATGGTGTTCGTCATGGTCATTCTGGCGTCGATCTTCTTCCTGCTCGCCGACCAGGTGCTGAGCTGGCTCGTGGGGCTCGTGCTCGGAATCGGGCAGTAGCCGGTCCGACACGCCGAGGCCGGTGCGCGCAATGGCGCATTCCGGAGCGAATGTTGAGGATTTATTAACGGAACGAGACGAAATTCCATGGCAATGCGCTGGTACATCGTCCACGTCTATTCGAACTTCGAGAAGAAGGTCGCAGAAAGCATCCGCGAGCAGGCTGCCGCCGCGGGGCTGGAGGATCTGTTCGAGGAGATCCTGGTCCCCACGGAGGAGGTCGTCGAGGTGCGGCGTGGGCGCAAGGTTCAGTCCGAGCGCAAGTTCTTCCCCGGCTATGTGCTGGTGAAGATGAATCTGACGGACGAGGCGTATCACCTGATCAAGAATACGCCCAAGGTCACCGGGTTTCTCGGCACCGACAACAAGCCGATGCCGATCAGCGAGCGGGAGGCGCAGCACATCCTGCAGCAGGTGAAGGAGGGGGTCGAGCGTCCGAAGCCGACGGTGACCTTCGAGGTGGGCGAGCAGGTGCGGGTCGCGGAAGGCCCGTTCTCGAATTTCAGCGGCGACGTGGAGGAGGTGGACGAGGAGCGTTCGCGCCTCAAGGTCGCGGTCTCGATTTTCGGCCGGGCGGTCCCGGTCGAGCTCGAATTCGGCCAGGTGGAGAAGCTCTGAGGAGCCTTTGCCGGGGAGCGGATTCGAGGGTGGGAGGCCCCGGGGGCTGTGCCAGAGCCGCCGTGCCGGACCACCAACCCTTGGGTGAGAGGGGGCCTTCTTCGCATGGTGCGGCCAGGCGCCGGACATGGGGCGGGGGCCCTGGAAAGGGAGAGCGATGGCAAAGAGAGTGGAAGGCACCTTGAAGCTTCAGGTGCCGGCGGGGCAGGCCAATCCATCCCCGCCGATCGGGCCTGCGCTGGGTCAGCGCGGCATCAACATCATGGAGTTCTGCAAGGCGTTCAACGCCAAGACCCAGGAGATGGAGCAGGGCGCACCGATCCCGGTGGTGATCACCATCTACCAGGACAAGTCGTTCAGCTTCGAGATGAAGACGCCGCCGGCGTCCTATTTCCTGAAGAAGGCTGCGGGCCTCGACAAGGGCTCGCAGGAGCCCGGCCGCACCATCGCGGGAGCCGTGACACGGGATCAGCTCCGGGAGATCGCCGAGAAGAAGATGGCCGATCTCAACACCGATGATGTGGAGCAGGCGATGCGGATCATCGAGGGCTCTGCGCGCTCGATGGGGCTCGAGGTCCGGGAGTAGGGCGATGGCAAGGAAGAAGGGCAAGAGGATGCGCGCCGCCCTCGAGGGCATCGACCGCAACAAGGCCTATTCGCTGGAAGAGGCGGTGAAGCTGGTCAAGGAGCGCGCGACGGCCAAGTTCGACGAGACCGTCGAGGTGGCGATGAATCTGGGTGTCGATCCGCGCCATGCCGACCAGGTGGTGCGCGGCGTCGTGCAGCTTCCCAACGGCACGGGCCGCACGGTGCGGGTGGCGGTGTTCGCCAAGGGCGAGAAGGCCGACGAGGCGCGCGCGGCCGGTGCCGATATCGTCGGCGCGGAGGATCTGGCCGAGGAGATCCAGAAGGGCAAGATCGACTTCGATCGCTGCATCGCGACGCCCGACATGATGCCGCTCGTGGGCCGGCTGGGCAAGATTCTCGGGCCCCGCGGCCTGATGCCCAACCCGAAGGTGGGCACGGTGACGCCGAACGTGGCCGAGGCCGTCAAGGCGGCCAAGGGCGGCGCCGTGGAGTTCCGGGTCGAGAAGGCGGGCATCATCCATGCCGGTGTCGGCAAGGCAAGCTTCCCGGAGGAGGCGCTGATCGAGAACATCAAGGCGTTCACCGATGCGGTGGCCAAGGCCAAGCCGTCGGGTGCCAAGGGCACCTATGTGAAGCGGATCGCCATTTCCTCGACCCAGGGGCCCGGCGTTCGGGTCGAGCCCCAGAGCGTCATGAGTCACTGAGTTCCGCGCCGGATGCGACTCTGGGCAGCGGGCCGCTTCGGCGTCGGGAGAATGGGCGACGAGAAGGAGAGATGAGAGAGTTCCGGGTTTTCCCCGGATGGAAGCCGGACAGGGCGCGGCATGCGTTCCGATCCGGTTTCGACCTGTCCGAGATTGCAGGTGCGCCAGGCGAGCGGAGATTGGCTGTCTCGCCGCCGCGCTTAAGCCGTACCCCGGAGCGGTGCGCTCGCGAGGACGCCTCTCGGGGGAAGAGCCTGCATGAGACGGGAGGAGGATGGATGCACCGGGTGCGGGCGCCGCAATGGGCGGCATCAACCATTGCTCCGGGTGTATCGGTTCGAACCTCGTGCGAGGTCTGCGCCTTGGATCAGGGCGCGTCGATCTTGGCGATGGCGGAAGTCGAGCGGCTCGAAAGGCAGGGGCTTGCTCGCTTGCGGCACGTTGAAGGCGACGCGCAGGGACTGGAAGGCGCGGGCCGGACAGGCAAGAGCGTCGCCTGGCACGCGTCGCAGCTTGGCACGAGGAGTGTGCGGGTTGCGCTGGGTGCGGGCGGCAAGGTGCAGCGGCGGGGGCCGTCCCGTCCGTGCTCGGCCGAGGTTTCGTTTCGGGATCGGCAGAATGCCGGACAATACAACCCGAAACGGAGGGGCGGGCGCCCGGGACGCGATCCGCATGAATGGAGACTAGCCTAGTGGACAGAGCTGAGAAGCGTGAGGTCGTGGCGACCCTTCACGACGTCTTCGACAAGGCGGGCGTGATCGTGGTCGCTCACTATTCCGGCCTCACCGTCGCCCAGATGTCCGAGCTGCGTCGCCAGATGAAAGGGGCGGGCGGCCAGGTCAAGGTGGCGAAGAACAGGCTCGCGAAACTGGCGCTCGAGGGAACACAGGCCGCGGGCATCGCGGATCTGTTCCGGGGACCGACCTGCATCGCCTATTCGCACGACCCCGTGGCGGCGCCGCGGATCGCGCACAACTTCGCCAAGGACAACGAGAATCTCGTGATCCTCGGCGCGGCGATGGGGAGCAAGGTTCTCGATCCCGAGGGCGTCAAGACCCTGGCCTCGCTTCCCTCCCTCGACGAGCTGAGGGGCAAGATCGTGGGTCTACTGCAGGCTCCGGCCGGCAAGGTCGCTCAGGTGCTCGGCGCACCGGGCGGACAGCTGGCCAGGGTTCTCGCGGCCTACAGCGAAAAGGGCGAGGCGGCGTGACGGGGCCTTCGCGTTCCCCTGGCCGCCCCCTGGGCAGGCACGACCCGGCATGCCGGGTTCGAACCGACAACACACGCAAGACAATGGGAAAAAGAGACAATGGCTGATCTGGAGAAAATTGCCGACGAGCTGAGCCAGCTCACTGTTCTGGAAGCGTCCGAGCTTGCCAAGCTGCTCGAGGACAAATGGGGCGTGACGGCTGCGGCGCCGGTCGCCGTGGCGGCGGTGCCCGGCGCGGCTGGCGCCGACGGCGCGGGCGGCGAGGAGAAGACCGAGTTCGACGTCATCCTGGTCTCGCATGGCGAGAAGAAGATCAACGTCATCAAGGAGGTCCGGGCCATCACCGGGCTGGGCCTCAAGGAGGCCAAGGAGGTGGTCGAGGCCGGCGGCAAGGCCATCAAGGAAGGCGTTCCCAAGGACGAGGCCGAGGAGATCAAGAAGAAGCTCGAGGAGGCGGGCGCCACCGTCGAGCTCAAATAGGGCCGAGGCGACGGGCGGGCGGCATGGCGTTGGCCGCTCGCCCGCTCGCGCCTTGCGATGCGTGCGGACCGCATGGGCACCGGCGCAGGAGCGGGGCGCGGGCATGAGACTGAGACGATTGGGGGAGACGTTTCTCCCGAGTGTCTTCAGGCCGCGATGAGCGGGCGGAAGGCCCTCGGGCGAGCCGTTTTCCGAGCGGCGGCGCGCCCTTGCAGCCCAGGGGAGCGCCCGGGTCGAGCGAGATGAGGAGCTGAGATG
>JALUTE010000227.1 GCA_027058255.1 Methyloligella sp.
CGGGAGGGGTCTTCGGGGCCGTCCGGGTCAGGGTCTCCTGCCTGTCGGCCGTGGCTGCCATGGCTGGCATGCGTCCCGCCGTGGCAGCCACGGCCCGTGAGATGCATGGCGAGGAAGGCGCCCACGATCAAAACCCAGATCCAATTGTCGGCGAGCCATTGCATAGGCGCGTTTCTCCCTGTGTCTGGTGCGGTGCCGAGTCACGTTCCGCGAGATGGTGGCGGATCCATGCCGCCATAGAGGGCGTCGAACGTCTGCTCGAGGATCTCGTCGCGCAGCTTGCGGGCGCTCTCCATGGTCGCGGAAACTTGCGTGCTGAGCTGGCGCTCATGCTCGATCAGGGGATGGTCGGGCGCCAGGGGCTCGCGGTTCTGCGCGACGGTTTCGGCCAGGGATGCGACGGCGTGCATCCAGGGGTTGAATCTGGCGGAGAAGAGGTAGCGGCCGAGGCGCATGGGATGGATCCATTTCAACATCTCCGCCGTCCAGGGCGTCACGCTCGCCCGGACCCAGGGGCTCACAAAGGTGCGGTAGAGGGTCTCGTTCAGCTCCGAGACGGTGCGGGCGCGCTCGAAGGCGCGCGTCTGGCGCGGGAAATCGAGGTCTTCCACCCGGCGCCGCTCGAACCGCACGGTGTAGCCGGGCTCGTCACCGCTCCGATCGCTCCTCGCCGTGTCGATTTTCATCTCATAGAGTCCCGGCGCGAGAGCTTCGATGTCGTCGAGGCTCGCCAGGATCGCCCGGTGCTCGAGGCGTGCCACCCTTGCGGAGACGAAAATGCCGAGATGGCCCACATGGGGGTTGATGAGATAGACGATCCGCTGGCCGGCACGCTCCAGATCGGCCGTGGTCTCGTAGACCGCCGGGATCCAGCCGAGGGCCTGGTGCGGTGGCGTGATGTTGTCGCCGTGGGAGGCAAAGATGATCAGGGGATTGCGGATGCGCCGCAGATCGGCAACGCAGCCCTCGCAAATGCGGAAGGTGCCCTCCTCCAGCCGGTTGCCGATGAAAAGGTTCTCGACGATGGCCAGGATCTCCTCCCGGCTCAGGGTGTAGAAGCCGTTCCACCAGCGCTCGAACTCCAGAAAGCGGTCGCGCTCGCGGTCGATGTCCGTGAAGAGGTGGGCGTGTTTCTCCCAGACCGCCTTTTCGGGCTTGAGGGTCTCGAAGTTCTGCGCCAGCCAGGCACCGTCGAACCGGCCATCGCCGAGGTCGGCAACGAGATGTGCCAGCCATGCGCCGCCAAGAAGGCCGCCGGTGACGCGCATCGGATTGACCCCCGATTCCCCGGCCCAGTAGGACAGCGGCGAGCCGTTCAGAACCGCAGGGCCGACGAGGCCGACACAGTCGGCCGAGAGAAGCGTCACAGCCCAGCCGGCCTGACAGTTGCCATAGAGGATCGGCGGGCGGCCGGGATGGCGCTCGGCGACCTCGGCGACGAAGCGGCGCAATGCGTGGTGGACGTCGGCAAGGGTCTGGCCGGGAACGGGCTCGGGGAAGAAGATGACGAAATAGACCGGGTGGCCCTCATGCAGGGCCATGCCGACCTCGGAATCATGCTTGAAGCCGCCAATGCCGGGGCCGTGCCCGGCACGCGGATCGACAACGATCACGGGCGGCTTGTCCGGGTCGACGCAGTCCTCCCAGCAGGCATCACCCACGGCGAGGATGCGAAGCAGGGCGTAGTTTGCAGGCTCTTCGAAACGGCGCGCGTCGAGAATGGTTTCATATTTGAAGTCGAGAAGAGGGGGCAGGCCCGCGCGTTCGTGCTCGATCATATTGTCGGCGCGCTGGCGCAGGGTGTCGAGAAACAGAATGGAACGCTGCCAGAGGTCGGCCTGATACCGCCACGGGTCGGTGAGCTCGGCCTTGTCCTCCGTTTTCTTGGCGGCCGGTCGTGGCGCGGGCGTGCCGGGCCTTTGGGCGACTCTTTCGGCGCCTCGGGCGGCGTCGATGGCCGGAGCCTCTCTCGCCTTCGCGGTGGATGGGCACCGGGCCGGCGGGCGTGCCGTGTCTCTCGGCCCGTCCGGGGCGACATGGTGCAGGACCTCGATGGTCTTTGCGGTCATCATGGCCTCCGTGGATGACGTCGGCGAAGCGGGCGGTCCCGCCATGTGATCTTGCCGTCGGGCTCGCCGGCGAGGATGAAAGGTCCTGCGCGGTGTCGCCGGCTTCCATCAGGCTTGTCCGGCTCCTCATCGCCGGCGGACATTCGACAGACGCGGCGCTCGGCGGTTCATTGCGGCCTGGCAGCCATTGCCTGCCTCAATGGGATGTCCGGGAGAGGAACCGCGCCCTGCGCGGCGGCCAGAGAGGGAAAGCCCCATGGCAGTGCGCAGCTCCCTCCCGGACGGTGCCGGAGGCAGAACGTGCCGCCTCCGGTCCAGACTTGCGCCGGTGCCGGGTCAGGCGTGCTTGGCGGGCGAGTCCTCGGAGGGGGCGAGGGCCCATCCTGCCAGGATCACGACCAGAGTGCCGGCGATGACCGTGCTCCAGGTGAGCAGGCCAGCCTTGGCGAAGCCGAGCACCCATGGAGAGACCAGGAGCCAGGCGCCGAAGGCCAGATTGGTCCACTCCTCCCAGACCTGGAAGGAAATGAGCGCAGCCACGGCCAGAGCGGCGATGGCGGCGCCGACGACGACGAGGCTCCACATGGCCGCGCCACTGGCGGCGCCGCCCTGGAGCACCCATGGGGAGATAAGGATCCAAAGGCCAAGGATGAGGTTGGCCCAGTCTTGCCAGTGCTTTTTCATGACTGACCTCCCTTCATGTCCCATGGTCCGGCGGCCGCGCCACCGGATCCTGTCCATGACGTAGGGAGCCGTCGGCGCCGTACAAAGAGGTCCCCCGGCCGAACTGCGTAACGCGTCGCAACCGCGGGCGCGCTCGTTACGTTTCGTTACAATTCTCTACCCTCGGCCCGCCGCGAGATTGCGAGGTTGCGTGATGGTTCGCTGGCCCGGCCGGGACGGTGCCGTTCGGCCGGCAGAGTGGGGCAACCGGAGATGACCAAAAGTTAGGCACGAAAACGGATGCCTATATATTCATCTTGGGTCGCGACATCGTGCCTATATGCTAGGCGAAAAAATTCTCGTCCGGCCCTGTGATCGTACCGATTAGCCAATGCTTCATCGTATTATTTCGCTTTAAAACAATGGCTTATGTTCAACCTATGCGCTCTGCCCGCCATTCTGGCACAGCCCTTGCCATTGAAGGGGTGGTGTTAACGAAAACCACATGGAGAGAACCGATGGCTTCGTGGAATGGCAGGTTGAGGCGAGCGGCGGCGGTCGCGGGCCTCGCGGCGGGCGTGCTCTGGAGCGCCGGGGTGCAGGCGGGCGAGACGATCAAGGTGGGCATTCTCCACTCGCTCTCCGGGACCATGGCGATCTCGGAGACGACGCTCAAGGACGTCATGCTCATGCTCATCGAGGAGCAGAACAAGAAGGGCGGGCTCCTGGGCAAGAAGCTCGAGCCCGTGGTGGTCGACCCGGCGTCCAACTGGCCGCTCTTTGCCGAGAAGGCGCGCGAGCTCCTCTCCAAGGAGAAGGTCGCCGCCGTGTTCGGCTGCTGGACGTCCGTCTCGCGCAAGTCCGTGCTTCCCGTGTTCGAGGAGCTGAACGGCCTCCTGTTCTATCCCGTGCAGTATGAGGGCGAGGAGAGCTCGAAGAACGTCTTCTACACCGGCGCGGCGCCCAATCAGCAGGCGATCCCGGCGGTCGACTATCTCATGAAGGAGGAGGGCGTGGAGCGCTGGGTGCTGGCCGGCACGGACTATGTCTATCCGCGCACCACCAACAAGATCCTCGAGGCGTACCTCAAGTCCAAGGGCGTCAAGGCCGAGGACATCATGATCAACTACACGCCCTTCGGCCATTCCGACTGGCAGACCATCGTCGCCAGCATCAAGAAGTTCGCCTCCGCGGGCAAGAAGACGGCCGTGGTCTCCACCATCAATGGCGATGCCAATGTGCCGTTCTACAAGGAGCTGGCGAACCAGGGCATCAAGGCCGAGGACATTCCGGTCATCGCCTTCTCCGTGGGCGAGGAGGAGCTCGCGGGCATCGACACCAAGCCGCTCGTCGGCCATCTCGCGGCCTGGAACTATTTCCAGAGCGTGGATGCGCCCATCAATGCCGAGTTCGTCAAGAAGTGGAAGGCCTTCATCAAGGATCCCAAGCGCGTGACGAACGATCCCATGGAGGCGCATGTGATCGGCTTCCGCATGTGGGTGAAGGCGGTGGAGAAGGCCGGCACGACGGACCCGGATGCCGTGGCGGACGCCATTATCGGCGTGACCGTGCCGAACCTCTCGGGCGGCTATGCGACCATGATGCCGAACCACCACATCACCAAGCCGGTGCTCATCGGCGAGGTGCAGGAGGACGGCCAGTTCGAGATCGTGTGGCAGACGCCGGGCACGGTGGTGGGCGATGCCTGGTCCGACTATCTGCCGGGCTCGAAGGACCTGATCTCCGACTGGCGCAAGCCCATGTCCTGCGGGAATTTCAACGTCAAGACGGGCAAGTGCGGCGGCCAGGGAAGCTGAGCCGCGGCGTCTGATCAAACGCTCGCTCGGGGCTGGGGCGCGTGTCTCCGCCCCGGACATTGAGACCATCGCACGTCGAGACTATCGAACGCGCATGCGATGCGAACGCGCGTGATCGCTGGCACCGAGCCATGCGACGAACGGGACCAGCCGACATGCA
>JALUTE010000228.1 GCA_027058255.1 Methyloligella sp.
CTAATGTCCGAGCGTGGGCTCCAAGGTCAAGGGTTAATTCGGATGGCCCTGGAGTCCATCGCCGGCAGCGCATGCGGGCATCGGGGCGTCCGGCCCTCGGGGCGGGGAGACATCGAAGAGCCCCGCTGGGGGGCGGCGACAGGCGGCGCGCTTGGCCGCCTTGCCACCACATTGTCGCCTATGCTTGCCGAGGGTGCCCCGCCGGGGCTCCCGCTCGGGCCCCTTCCGGGGCGCGGATCACACCCACAGGCAGCCGAGGACAGCCCGGCCATGATCGCGAGACGCCCGAGAAAGCCCTATTGGCGGGAGACCAAATGGCAGGCGGTGCGCAGCCTCCTGCCGCTGGCACTGGCTGCACCGCTTCCCTTCTTCATCGGCGAGCTGAACGCCTATCGCTTTCTCGGCTTTCCGCTCGGCTATTTCCTCGCCGGCCATGGCCTTGCCGTTCTCGCCATCGCGCTCGCCGCCTGGCATGCGCGCCAGCAGGGCGAGATCGACCGCTGGCACGGCGCCCACGACGATCGTTGAGGGGCGCGTCCATGGCATTGCCTCCCCCTCCCGCCTACCGCACCATCAACCCGCGGCTCGGCACCTACTATGCCATCATCGCCGCCATGGTCGCGGGGCTGACGGTCTTTCTGCTGATTCTCGAGCAGCTCGGCACCGGCCGCGCGACGCTTGCGCTCGCCATGCTCGGGGGCCCCATCGCCCTCACCATCGCGCTCGGCATGGCAACCTATGCGGCAGTGCCGGAGGACTATTTCGTCGCCGGGCGGCGGGTGCCGGCGGTCTATGGCGGTCTCACCCTCGCGTTCACGGCCCTGGGCGGCGCGGGCCTGGTCACGCTCACCGGCACGCTCTTCCTCACCGGCTTCGACGCCCTCGCCCTGGGGGCCGGCTGGACCGCGGGCCTGGTGGTGATGGGAATCGCCATTGCACCCTATTCGCGCAAATACGGGGCCTATACGGTGCCCGGCTTTCTCGGCTGGCGGTTCGAGAGCCGGCTCCTGCGCCTTGCGGCAGGGGTTGCCTTCGCCATTCCGTGCCTGCTGCTGCTGATCGCCGAGATTCGGATCGGCGCCGGGCTCGCCGCGACGGCGCTGGCGCGCTCGCCGAGCGCACTCGTCAGTGCCGGGGTCATCGCCGTCTTCTTCACCATTGTGCTCGGTGGCATGCGCTCGCACAGCTGGTCGGGCGCCGCGCAAAGCCTGATCGCGCTCCTCGCCATCATGGTGCCTGCCATCATTCTGGCCGTGACGCTCACCAACCTGCCGCTGCCGCAGCTCACCTATGGCGGGCTCATGGACGAGATCGCCCGCCAGGAACGGACCTGGGGGCTGGTGCCCGCGCGCGCCGAAGCACTCGCGCTCGCGCTGCCGGGCCCCGAGCTGCGCGCATTGAAGACGCCATTCGCGGCAGCCTTCGCCACCATGAGCCCCACGAGCTTCCTCCTGGTCATGGTCACTGTCATGGCCGGTGTGGCCGCGATGCCGAGCCTTCTTGCGCGCTCCGGCGCCGCGCCCTCCCTGCACGACGTGCGGCGCTCCGTCGGATGGGCAACCCTCATTCTCGCCCTCGTCGTGCTCACCTTGCCCGCGCTCGCTGCGTTCGGCCGGTACATTCTCCTTGACAGCGTCGTCGGGCTTTCCATCGACGATGCCCCCGCCTGGCTCGACATGCTGCGCGGGCCGGGGCTTGCCGCACATGACTCACAAGCGGCCCAGATCACGCTCGCCGGGCTGCGCTTTGCACGCGACGGCGTGTTGCTGGCCCTGCCCATGATCGCGGGCTTTCCCGTGGTGTTGTCGACGCTGGTGCTGACAGGGGCATTGGCGGCAGTCCTCGCGGGGGCTGCGGCACAACTCCTGACACTGGCCAACATGGCCAATGAGGACCTCCTGTTCGCTCTCACGCGCCGCCCGCCCGATCCGGTGCTCCGATTGACGCTCGCCAGGGTGCTCATGGGCGTGGTGGGGGCCGTGGCGGCGTGGATCGCCCTCGAATGGCCGGCCGATCCGCTGCGCCTTCTGCTGCATGCCTTCTCCCTCTCCGCGGCAACGGCGTTTCCGGTTCTTGTCCTGGCCATATGGTGGAAGCGCGCCAATCATTGGGGTGCGCTCACCGGGCTCCTCGCCGGGCTCGTGGTCACAGGCAGCGGCGGCATTGCGGTGAGCACCGGCCAGCCGTCCTGGCTCGGCATCGACCCGTTGCTTGCTGGCGTGGTGTTCGGGCTGCCGGCGGCATTCCTGACCATGGTGGTCGTCAGCCTGGCCACCCGGGCGCCGTCGGAGCATGTGGTGGATTGCGCGCGCGACCTGCGCCTGCCCGGCAGCGAGGCGCTCTATGATCGCGAGGAGCAACGGGCCCGCCTGGAGGCTCGCCGCAAGAGCGGAGCGCATGGGAGCCTGGCGTGACCGGCGGCGCGCGCAATCATCGGTGAACCTCAGCGCCTCGGCAGCGCGCGGCAGCGGCGCCTCGCCTGGCGTCCGCCCCGGACAGGTTTTCTTGGCGAGCGCGCGACGACGCATCGCCAGGTTGCGACAGCGCGCACGGCCCTCGCCGGTGCGCGAGAGCCGCACTCAATCCGCGAGGGCCGTGGACCCGTCGGATGGCAGCGGGCGCACTCAGCCCTTGGGCGGGCGGCCCGGAATGGGCTGAAGGCTGCCGGTCCCGTAAGGGGTCTCGATGGCGGAGCAGGTGCCCCGTTTCACCATCCGCCAGGCCATGCCGTCATAGTCCTTGGTGGACATGCCCGGAACGTCGGCGTTGGGCTGGCCGGGCGCCATGCCGTCATTCTCGCCGGCCTTGGAGATGCCATAGCATTTCTCCCAGCCCTCGGGCGCCTCCACGGCCGAGGCCTGACCGCCCGCGAGCGCCATGGCGCCCATGGCGATGGCGGCGCCGACAATGCCGAATCTCGTCCCGACCCTGTTCTTCATGACCGTCCTCCTGGCTCTCTCGAAACGCATGGCGCGCGTCGCACCGGCCATGCCCGCTCCTGCGGCTGGGCGCCTTCAGGCACCGACCGGGCGGGCTCGCAGCCTGCGCGCTCCCGCACGCCGAGCGAAACGGATGCGCGGGCCAAGCTCTTCTGCCGCAATGCGGCCGCGTTCTCGCCTCGCACACCACTAATCAAAGAAATATGTCGCCTTTTTGTTGGACCTATTGGCGCGCTTCATCACCCTTTTTGAGCATATATCGGGCGAGCGTGTCCAGATCCTCCGTGGTCAGCCGCTCGCGCGCCAGGGGCAGGAGGACGCGCGCCTCCCAGGCGAGATGGCGGCGCTGGTTCTCGATGCAACAGCGGATCTGAGCGGCGAGGGTGGCCGGGTTGGGCACCCGCTCGCCCCGCGCCAGGGTCTCCAGCCCGCCGAGTATCTCGTCCACGAAGCACTCATCGGTCGCCTGCTCAAGCGCGAGGCCAGCCAGCAGCTCGGCCATGTCGTCGCCCGGGCGCGCCCGCTTCTCCAGAAGCGAGAAGAGCATGTCCTGCTCGATGCGATTGTGGGCGGCGATGTCGTCACGAAGAGGGATGAGCACGCCCTGGACCAGGGCGGGGTCGACCCGGCCTTCCGGCATGGCCGCGGCAATGGAATCGGCGATGGTCTCGAGGGCGTCGCAAAGGCGCTCCTGGAGCCGGTGCTCCGCCGCGATCTGGTCGAGTGGGTTCTCCGCCATCGGCATCGCTCTCAGGAATCAGCCCGTATGAGGCGCTGGTCGCAAGCGCGGCGGCGTGGAGGCCCTTCCTTCGGTCGCTCAGGCCAGCTCCCACGTGTCCCGCCATTCCGGGGCGACATAGTTGACGATGATCGACTTGCGCACGCCCTCGATGGGCCGCTTGCCCACACCGTGCCAGGTGTTGTCGCCGGGGATGAAGATGAGACCCTTTCCCTTCCCATAGGGCGCGGATGTCACATATCTGAAATCGGGCGGCCCTTCGTGCACATCCGTTCCGGCGTTGGCGAGGGCCGGATCATCGGACAGATAGATCAGCATGGTGAACTTCTTGACCGCGATGTCGGTATGCGGCTCGAGCCAGAAGCCGCGCGTATCCTGGCAATATTCGATGCGCAGGCGCGTATCCGACAGGTCGGCGCCGGTCAGCGCCTCGATGGCCGCGATCACACGGGCCTGCTTGAAGGCGTGGGCAACGCGGCGGCAGACGGGAAAGCGCGCCTGGTTCTCCGGCGTGAAATAGACCCGGGTCGCATTGTTGGTCTCGCGCCGTCCGTTGAATGCGAGGCCGGTCGGAGGCGCGAAGGGCAGGGATGCAATGGCGTCGATGTCGCGTTCGGGAAGGGCGCGCTCGAGCAGCCAGTAGTCATAGGGCCAGGCCTCGTGCCGCGCCCGTTCGAGACAGTCGAGGAAGCCCGCAACCGTCTCCTCGACCCCGGAATGCTCGCTCTCGCGAATGTCCTCGCTCAAAGACATGCGCTCTCCCCCGTCCTTGGGCCCGCTGCCGCCGTGACATGTGCTTGGGCCGAGAGTGGCATGGCCGGGCCGAGGCGAATTGATGTGGATCAAGCCGGGGAGAAATGCCGCAGATCGGGCAGAGACGGCAGCGCGCGCATCCGGTGCGCCCGCGCGCCTCTATAGCGTGGCGTCGGCGGCGAACTGGAGGCTGGCGAGGCGCTTGTAGATGCCATCATTGCCGATGAGCTGCGCGTGGGTGCCCTCCTCGACAATG
>JALUTE010000229.1 GCA_027058255.1 Methyloligella sp.
GCCTTCGAGTGCCACCTCGATCCCGCCCGGCCCGCGCGCGAAGCCGCGCACCGCCTCCGGTGCGACGCGCGTGATGGCCGCCTGCCCCCGCACCGCCGCGCCGAGGGCCTGGAGCAGCCGGTCCGCCTCGACGATCCAGGACGCGGGCGCGCCGCCATCGAGCACATTGTCGTAATGCAGGAGGACCGGGCGGATGACGTCCCCGAGCGCCGAATCCGTGATCTCGATCTGCCGCACCGGTTCTGCATCGGGGGCGATGGCCTCCCACACGCCAAGCGCGTCGAGCAACTGGCGAGAGGCCGCCGAAAGCGCAAAGGCGCGCGGATCGCCCCCCCGCCCATGGCCTCTGGCCGGCCCATCGGGGGCCGTCCGGTCCACCACCGCGATCCGGAACCCGTCGGGCAGGCTGCGCGCAAGCGCCAGCGCCAGCGCCAGCCCGGCGAACCCGCCCCCGCCGATGACCACCTCATGGCGCTCCATGCCTCTCCTGCTCCTCTTCGCGTCACCCCATGGCCCGGCTTGACAGGACACCGCCCGCCCTCTCATGTGCCTTGAGAGCCCCACACGCCTCGCCTCGCCCTCGCGGCACATCCGCTGCCCACGAGGCCAACGCTCGAGAGCCCACGACCCCAGGAGGCCACGACACATGACAGAGCCTGCGAGCGCCATCGCCGCGCTTCTCGACATACTTGATCTGGAAACGCTGGAGCACAACCTGTTTCGCGGCCGCAGCCCCTCCGTCGGCTGGCAGCGCGTCTATGGCGGCCAGGTGATCGGCCAGGCCCTGGTCGCCGCCATCCGCACCGTGGAGGACGGCCGCTTCGCCCATTCCCTGCATGCCTATTTCCTGCGCCCGGGCGATCCCCAGGTGCCCATCATCTACGAGGTGGACCGCATCCGCGACGGCAAGAGCTTCACCACCCGCCGCGTCGTTGCCATTCAGCACGGCCAGGCGATTTTCTCCATGTCCGCCTCCTTCCATCGCGAGGAGCAGGGCTTCGACCACCAGATGCCCATGCCCGACGTGCCCGGCCCCGACGAGCTTCCCTCCGAGGCCGAGCTCAAGGCGCGCCTCATGGAGCATCTGCCCGCGCCCATCCGCGCCTATTGGGAGCGCGAGCGTCCCATCGAGATGCGCCCGGTGGACATCTCCCGCTATTTCGACCGCACCGCCCGCGAGCCGGTTCAGCATGTCTGGATGCGCGCCACCGCGCCCCTGCCCGACCGCCGCCGCCTGCACCAGTGCGTTCTGGCCTATGCCTCCGATTTCACGCTCCTGGACACGGCCCTCATCGCCCATGGCCGGGCCGTGTTCGATCCCGATCTCCAGCTCGCGAGCCTCGATCACGCCCTCTGGTTCCACCGCCCCTTCCGGGCGGACGAATGGCTGCTCTACAGCCAGGACAGCCCCACCACCCATGGCGCTCGCGGCTTTTGCCGCGGCACCTTCCACGCCCGCGATGGCACCCTGGTGGCATCGGCGGCCCAGGAGGGCCTCATCCGCCTCCGCCGCCCCGCCTGACGCCCGCGCGCGCCCCCGAGCACGGGACATGCGCGATACCCAAGCACGACCGCCGGCACGTCGATGAAAATCTGAGCAAACGCCATTCTTTGCACATTTCTTAGGCATCTCTTCGTATCGGCACACCTGCCCATCGCTTGGCATGGGCGATAAAGTACTTGCAAAACAACGGGTTAAGGAGATAGCGGCAAACTGGCACGCCTCTTGACTTGGCTCTGCCGCGAAGCCCCGCGCATCGGGTGCGGGCGCGACGAAACGGATGCGCGAATGGGCGGCCATGGCGGGTCGCCGGGCGCATCCCGCAGACAGGGGGTGGAGCCATGAAACTGATCACGGCCATCATCAAGCCCTTCAAGCTCGACGAGGTGCGCACGGCGCTGACCGAGCTGGGCCTCCAGGGCATGACCGTCACGGAGGTCAAGGGCTATGGGCGTCAGAAGGGCCATACCGAGATTTATCGCGGCGCCGAATACGCCGTGAACTTCCTTCCCAAGATCAAGGTCGAGGTGGTCGCGCCCGCCGACCAAGCCGACAAGGCGGTGGAGGCCATCTCCGCCGCGGCCCGCACGGGCCAGATCGGCGACGGGAAGATCTTCGTATCCAATGTCGAGCAGGCCGTGCGCATCCGCACCGGCGAGAGCGATGTCGACGCCCTGTAATGGCTGGGGCCTGAACAGACGGGAATCCGAGACAATGAGCAAATACGCGAAAAACACCTGGCGAGGCGGCATCACGGCCGGCCTCGCCTCCATCGTCGGGGCGCTCGCGCTTCTGCCGACCCCCGCCTGGGCCGAGGACAAGCTCAGCGCCGGCGACACCGCCTGGATGCTGACCTCCACGGCGCTCGTTCTGATGATGACCATTCCGGGCCTGGCCCTCTTCTATGGCGGCATGGTCCGCAAGAAGAACGTTCTGGCGACCGTGATGCAGAGCTTCGCCGTCACTTGCCTGATGACGGTGCTCTGGATGGCTGTGGGCTATTCCCTGGCCTTTGGCGATGGTGGCGGGCTCAACGCCTTTGTCGGCGGTCTGGACAAGGCGTTCCTCGCCCATGTGGGCAAGGACACGCTGAACGGCACCATTCCGGAGGCGGTGTTCATCACCTTTCAGATGACCTTCGCCATCATCACCCCGGCGCTGATCACCGGTGCCTTCGCCGACCGCATGAAGTTCTCCTCCATGCTGGTCTTCCTGGGCCTGTGGATGGTGCTCATCTATGCGCCCATCACCCACTGGGTCTGGGGCGGCGGCTTTCTCGGGGACGCGGGCGTTCTGGACTTCGCGGGCGGCACCGTGGTGCACATCAATGCGGGCGTCGCGGGTCTTGTCGCGGCCATCGTTCTTGGCAAGCGCCTCGGCTATGGCACGGAGAACATGGCGCCGCACAATCTGGTGCTCTCGGTCACGGGTGCGGCGCTTCTGTGGGTCGGCTGGTTCGGCTTCAACGCCGGCTCCGCCGTGGGTGCCAACGGCAGCGCCGGCATGGCCATGCTCGTGACCCAGATCGCGGCGGCGGCGGCCGCCCTCGGCTGGATGGTGATGGAGTGGATCGTCCACAAGAAGCCGAGCGTTCTCGGCATCGTCTCCGGCGCCGTTGGCGGTCTCGTCGCCATCACGCCCGCCTCGGGCTATGTGCTGCCCATGGGCGCCCTCTGGATCGGCATCACGGCGGGCGTGCTCTGCTTCTTCGGCGCGACCACGGTCAAGCGCATCTTCGGCTATGACGACAGCCTGGACGCCTTCGGCGTGCATGGCATCGGCGGCATTGTCGGCGCCATTCTGACCGGCGTCTTCGCGGCCGAGGCCGTGGGCGGCACCAAGGGCCTGCTCGAGGGCAATGTCGGCCAGGTCTGGGTGCAGATCGAGGGCATCCTCGCCACCATCGCCTACAGCGCCGTCGGCACCTTCGTCATCCTGATGGTCGTCAAGGCGATCATGGGCCTCAGGGTCGACAAGCCGGTCGAGGTCGAGGGTCTCGACATCAACCTGCATGGCGAGGTCGTCCAATAGGCCGCGCACCGTTTTCCGAGCCCTCGTCTCCCCCGAGTCGGGGCTTGGCTGCCTGGCCCGGTGCCTCGTGCACCGGGCCTTTTTCTGCCCGCCCCATCCGATCCCGCACGCCACCCATTGCGCCCCGAGCACGCGCCACGTGCGCGCAGCGCGCATCCGCATGTTGACGGCGCGCACGGGCGTTGGCTATAGGAGGCCTGATCACGACCGCGCAGGCGATGCTGCGCGGATTTGAAGCGCCGTTTCGCGGGACGGCGCTCCCAGCACAGAGCGGACGCCTCCCGGCTTGGAGCAGGCGGGAGCGCGAGCGACGATTGCGCCGGCCCGCGGGCGGGCGCCGTGCACGATGGCATGGGCTCGCACGGCATCAGCGCCGGCGAGACGAGGTTTCAGGAGCATTGAAGGATCATGGCCCGGCGGTGTGAATTGACAGGCAAGGTTGCCCAGTCCGGCAACAATGTGAGCCACGCGCACAACAAGTCGCGGCGCCGCTTTCTGCCGAATCTGTGCGACGTGACCTTGATGAGCGACGCGCTCGGCCGCAAGTTCCGGCTTCGCGTCTCGGCGCACGCCCTGCGCTCGGTGGAGCATCGCGGCGGTCTCGACGCCTTTCTGATGAAGGCCCGCGACAGCGAGCTTTCCCAGAAGGCCCTGCGCATCAAGCGTCAGGTGGGCAAGGCCCGGGCCGCCGCTGGCGAGGCGGAGGCCGCCGAGGCCGCCGAGGCCGCCGAGGAGGGCGCGAGCGCCTGAAGACGCACCCCGTGCTTCTGCCCTGCATGCCTCCTGAACGCGCCTCATACGCGAGCGACCGCCTGAGCGTGCGCTGCGTGCCTCCTGAGCGCGCGCCTCATCGACCACTCGGCCCAACAGCCATGCCGGCCCGGCGCCGGGGTCAGCGCCGCGAGCCGGCCTTGGCATCCGCCCGCTCGTCGGCAAGCGCGAACTGCAGCAGCAGGGTGCGCTGGAAGAAGGCGAAATTGTCATCCGAGACAAGGGTGAGGATGGTCTCGCCTTCGGGCGAGCGGTGCACGGCCAACCCCTCCATATTGTCGATCTGATAGGCCCCGTCGGCCTCGAACAGCACCTCTCCCCGCATGGTGGCGCCCGGGCGGATGGCGCGCGCGGATATGCGGCGGATGCGCATCTTCACCC
>JALUTE010000230.1 GCA_027058255.1 Methyloligella sp.
ACCCTCCCGCGCGTCGCCCGCCCCCGCCGCGGCCCCGGCCGGGTGGGCCTCCAGGCCCCCATGCAGGCCTGCACGAGCCGGCGCGACGCCGGCCGCCGCAAACCCTGCGGCGAATAGGATCATGGCAGCCCCAATGGCGGGCCGACGCGCAAATCGGCTCATCCCCGTCTCCTGAATGCGGTTGTCGTTTTGCACTTTCGGTCAAAGATGTTACCAGAGCAACCAACAAAGGCCGGACGGGTGGTGATTGTCGCACCCTGTGGCCGCCAGGTCTCAGCCGCGCGCAGGCGCGGTGGCCCGGCGGGCCCGCACGGCTCCCGAAGTGCCCTGCCGATCGAGATTCGCCGGCCTCTCCCGTCGCGCGCCGGCCGGTCGTGTCGGCGGGTGAAGGGCTCGATCGGTGGCCCCGGCATGGGCTGTCCGCGGTCGTACCGGCGGCGCGGATGGGCCGAGAGATGGGAGCAGGCTGAGCCATGCAGCAGGCCGCAGACCAGCACACGGACACGGTCGAGGCGCCGCGCGGCGAGGAGGGGGCGCTCAGCGCCGATTTCGTTCGTGCGGTGGAGGAGGCGCTTTCCGCAGGTGAGCGCGAGCGCGTGCGCGCGCTCGTGGCGGACCTGCACGAGGCGGATCAGGCGGACCTTCTGGAGCTGCTGCGCCCGGAGCAGCGCTCCGCGCTGATCGACGCCCTCGGCCCCGAGTTCCGCGCCATCGTCCTCTCCGAGCTCGAGGAGGGCGTGCGCGACCAGCTGCTCGGCGAGATGGGCAGCGAGCAGGTCGCGGAGGCGGTGCGCGAGCTCGAGTCCGACGACGCGGTCTACCTTCTCGAGGATCTCGAGGCGGCCGAGCAGTCGGAGATTCTCGCACGCCTGCCGGAGAGCGAGCGCACCGCCCTCGAGCGCAGCCTGGAGTATCCCGAGGATTCGGCCGGCCGCCTGATGCAGGCGGACGTGATCGCGGTTCCGCCCTTCTGGTCGGTGGGCCAGACCATCGACTACATGCGCGAGACGGAGGACCTGCCCGAAGCCTTCTCGGAAATCTACGTGGTCAACCCGAAGTTCCACCTGCGCGGCCGGGTGCCGCTCAGCCGCCTGTTGCGCACCAAGCGGCCGGTTCTCATCCGCGACATCATGGAGACCGATCCCCACGCCGTTCCCGCGACCTTGGACCAGGAGGAGGTGGCGCGGCTCTTCGAGCACTACAACCTGCTCTCGGCTCCAGTGGTGGACGAGGATGGCCGGCTGGTCGGCGTCATCACCGTCGACGATGTGGTCGACGTCATCCACGAGGAGGCGCAGGAGGACATCCACCGCCTCGGCGGCGTCGGCGACGAGGCGCTGACCGACACGGTGCTGCGCATCGCCCGCAGCCGGTTCACCTGGCTCCTGATCAACCTCGCGACGGCCCTGCTCGCTTCGGCGGTCATCCGCCTGTTCGACGCCACCATCGAGCAGATGGTCGCGCTTGCCGTCCTCATGCCCATCGTCGCCTCCATGGGCGGCAACGCCGCAACCCAGACCATGACCGTCGCCGTGCGCGCGCTTGCCACACGCGAGCTCGGCTCCGTCAACGCCATGCGCATCGTCATCCGCGAAGCGCTCGTCGGCTGGCTCAACGGCCTCGTCTTCGCGGCGATCATGGGGCTGATCGCCATGCTCTGGTTCGACAGCGGGCCGCTCGGCTACACCATCGCCGCCGCCATGCTCGTCAATCATGTGATTGCCGCGCTTGCCGGCATTCTCATCCCTCTCGCCCTCGATCGGATGAATGTCGACCCCGCCGTCGCTTCCAGCGTGTTCGTGACCACGGTGACGGACGTCGTGGGCTTTTTCGCCTTTCTGGGCCTGGCCGCGCTCTGGCTCGTCTGACGCCGCTCGTGAGGCCGCTCGCGCCGGCAATCCGCGACAGAAAGCCCGACATGGCTTGTCCCCGGGCGCTGGCGAGGGCACAATGCGGCAAGCCAACAGCAACGCACGGCCCGAGGATCTCGCAGGTGGACCCGCACGACTGGCGTATCTTGAAATCGACCTCGCTGTTCGGGTCCATGGCCATGGAGGCGGCCCGCACGCTCGTCGGCAATAAGGGGCCGCGCGTCTACGAGAAGGGCACGCTGCTCTTTCAGCAGGGCGAGCCGGCCGAGGCGTTCTATGTCATTCTCGAAGGCTGGGTGAAGATCTATCGCATCACGCCCGATGGCGAGGAGGCGGTGCTCGCGGTGTTCACCACGGGCGAGTGTTTCGCCGAGGCAGCCATGTTCGCGGGCGGGGAGTATCCGGCGAGCGCAGAGGTCGTCGCGCCGTCGCGCCTGCTCCGGATCGAGGGCGCGGTGCTGCGCCGGCGCATTCATGAGGACCCGGATCTCGCCTTCTGCATGCTCACCTCCGCCTCGCGCCACCTCAAGCAGCTCGTCGAGCAGATCGAGCAGATCAAGCTCCTGTCCGGTCCGAGACGTGTCGCCGAGTTCCTGCTGCGGCTCTGCCCCACGGACGAAGGCGCCTGTGTGGTCGGCCTGCCCTACGAGAAGGCGCTGATCGCCGGGCGCCTTGGCATGAAGCCCGAGAGCTTCTCGCGGGCCATGGCCCGCCTGCGCGGCCTTGGCGTCTATGTGGAGGGCGAGCAGGTGGCGATCTCGGATGTGGAACGGCTCGCGGCCTATGCCCGCAAGCGCGAGGGCGAGGGAGGCGAGGAGAGCGGCGCCAAATGCTGACACCACCCTGCCCGGTGCGGCAATGGCGCGTCTCGCGCGCCCTTGCGCAATGCGCCGATCGGGCGCAAAACCGCTTCGTCCTACACACCGTTTGGGAGGTTGGATGCCATGGCAGAGGACGTGGTGGAGCGGGCCATTGCTGCCCTCAGGGCCCTGCCGGACGAGGAGCGCGAGCGCTTCGCCTGGGAGATTCTCGAGCGGGTCGACGACAAGAACGAGTGGGCCCGGATCGTCTCGACCGAAAAGGCGCGCCTGTGGCTGGAGAAGGCGGCGCGCGATGCCCTCAAGGCGTACAGGAAAGTGTCCAAGCGCACGCCGCGCACCCTGATCTCCCTGCCGCCATCCCTCAACCGTCTGCGCGGGGAGTCCTACTGGCGCTATTTCGACGAGCTTCCCCACGAGGTGCGCGTCCTGGCGGAGAAGAACTACAATCTGTGGAAGGAGAACCCCCGCCACCCCAGCCTGCGCTTCAAGCAGATTCATCCCCATGAGCCCATCTTCTCCTACCGCGTGGGCCTTGGCTATCGGACCGTGGGCGTGCGCGCCGAGGATGATCGCGTCGTCTGGTTCTGGATCGGCCCCTTCGAGGATTTCAAGCGCCTGGTCGAGCGTGAGATGAGCTGAGGCGCCGGGCCGCCTCAATGCGCCCGCCTCCGCGCGCCGGCATGCACACGCCCGCCCCGTGCGCACGTCGCGCACACCCACGTCCACGCGCCCGCCCGCGCTTGATTGTGGTCAAGGGCACGGCCGCCCGCAGCTCCTATCATTCCCGCGAATGTTGCGAGCGTGGATCAACGGGCGAGGGTGATCATGAGCGCACGATGGAATGGGCGCCGCCGCCATCGGGGGCGTGGCGCGCGTTGCGTCAACCCGCCTGGCGGTGCGCCGATCGCATGCCTTGCGATGGTGGGATGGCTTGGCCTCCTTTGCGCGCCGGCCAGCCTGAGCCCGGCCATGGCAGCGCCGCTCAACGAGGCCCGCAAGAGCGCGCTCACCCATCTCGTGCGCCAGGACTGCGGCTCCTGCCACGGCATGACGCTGAAGGGCGGCCTCGGTCGCCCCCTCCTGCCGGAGGCGCTCGAAGGGCTGGATGCGGCCGGCATCGCCGCGATCATCCTCGACGGCGTTCCAGGCACGCCCATGCCGCCCTGGCGGGGCCTGCTCACACCCGAGGAGGCCGACTGGATTGCGCGCAAGCTCAAGGAAGGGTTTCCACGATGAGCCGGCGCATCCTCACCGGGGCGGGCCTTGCGCGCCGCCGCTTCCTTGGCCTTGCCGGGCTGGCGGCCCTCGGCCTTGGCGGCCTGCGAATGGCGCCGCCGGCCCGGGCCGCGGCGATGGGTGATTGCGCGCGCCATCTGCGTGGCACCGGCGATCTCGGCGTGGTCATCGAGCGTGCGAGCGGCTCCGTTCTGATCGTCGACACCACGGCCCGCAGCGCGCTTGCGCGCATCACCGGGCTCGGCGATCTCTCCCATGCCTCGGTCGTCTTCTCCCGCGACGCGCGCTTCGCCTATGTGTTCGGGCGCGATGGCGGCCTCACCAAGCTCGACCTTCTCGAGCAGCGCATCGCAAAGCGCATCCTCCAGGCGGGCAACAGCATTGGCGGCGCGATCTCGGATGATGGCCGCATCATCGCCGTCTCCAACTACAAGCCTGGCGGTGTGCGCCTGTTTGCAGCCGACAGCCTCGCCCCCATCGCGGACATACCCGCCATGGGCGCCGACGGCACGCGCTCCAAGGTTGTCGGGCTGACGGATGCGCCGGGCGGTCGTTTCGTGTTCACCCTCTACGATGCCGGCGAGATCTGGATTGCCGACACCGCGGCCGGCCCCTCGCCAGGCGCGCCGCAGATCACGCGCCTCGCCGGCATCGGCCGTCTGCCCTATGACGCGCTGATCACGCCGGACGGGCGGCACTACATCGCCGGACTCTTCGGCGAGGACGGGCTGGTGCATGTGGACC
>JALUTE010000231.1:0-3508 GCA_027058255.1 Methyloligella sp.
CCACGCAGGCGGCGTTGAAGCGGCCCTGCAGGCGGTGCTCAAGGCGCAGCAGGCCCGCTTCAACGCCGCCTGCGTGGGGCGCACCCTGCCCGTCCTTTTCGAGAAGCCTGGCCGGCGCGAGGGCCAGATCGTCGGCCGCTCGCCCTATTTGCAGGCGGTGCATGCGAGCGCAGACGAAGGTCTGATCGGCCGCATCGCCGCCGTTGAAATCGCAAGCTGCGATCCCAATAGTCTAGGTGGCACCATCGTGGACGCCGCCATAAAACAGGCACCCGCGCCGGCTATGGAGGGCGCATTGGTGCGATAGGCCGCCAAATCGCGAGCTGACGATACGCAAGCAACCGAGGACACCCTTTTTGACGAGCGCTCAAAGACGCAGCCCCCGCACGGCGGGCACGCAGGACAGGACGGGCGGCAGCGCCATGGCTGCCGCCGAGCAGAGCCGCCTCGACATGTCCTTCGACGACAATCGCCGGCTTGCCGCGCTTCTCGGCGAATATGACGCCAATCTCGCCCTGATCGAGGATCGCCTCGGCATCGAAGCGGTGGCGCATGGCAACATCCTCACCCTGACCGGCCCGAGGGAGGCCTGCGATACGGCCAAGACGGTGCTGGGCCTGCTCTATGCGCGCATCGGCGAGGGAGAGACCATCGCCGCGGGCGACGTGGAAGGCGCCATTCGCCATGCGAGCGACGGCATTGATCTGAGCGCCGATGCGCGCATCCGGCAGGGCCGCCGCCGCGGTGGCGCCCGCACGGATGCGGGGCGGGGCGAGGAGGCGCCGCTGCCCGAGATGGCGCAAATTCGGACCCGCAAGCGCACCATCACGGCCCGCTCCCCGACCCAGAGCCGCTACATGCGCGCCCTCGAGACCAACGATCTCGTCTTCGCGGCCGGACCTGCCGGAACCGGCAAGACCTATCTGGCGGTCGCCCATGCGGCCCAATGCCTGGAGCGGGGCCTCGCGGAACGTCTCATCCTCTCCCGCCCCGCCGTGGAGGCCGGCGAGCGCCTCGGCTTCCTGCCGGGCGACATGCGCGAGAAGGTCGACCCCTATCTGCGTCCCCTTTACGACGCGCTTTACGATGTCTTGCCGCCGGAGAAGGTGGAGCGCGGCCTCGAGACCGGCGTGATCGAGATCGCGCCTCTCGCCTTCATGCGCGGGCGCACCCTCGCCCATGCCATCATCATCCTCGATGAGGCGCAGAACTGCACCACCATGCAGATGAAGATGTTCCTCACGCGCCTTGGCGAGGAGTCCAAGATGGTCGTCACGGGCGATCCGTCCCAGGTCGATCTGCCGGCGGGCCAGACCTCGGGGCTCGACGAGGCGATGGCGCTTCTCGACGGAATAGAGGGTGTGGAGACCATCCTGTTCACCAACAAGGACGTGGTTCGACGCGCCCTTGTGGCAAGAATTGTGCGGGCCTATGATCAACTCGACACCGAGAACACATGATTTCTTGACGATCTTCGGCTATGGAATCGGCTCCAGGGGTGCCGCGGACGCGAAACGGGCCGGACTTGGTGCCCTTGCAAGACCTTGATCCGATGGACGACGCTGATTCAGGACAGAGTATCGGCGCCGGCGCCAAGGCCGGCGAGCCCGCACCGGGACGCGCGCAACCGTCCGAGGGCCGAAGTGGCGCGCTTGCGGTGGATGTGGTCTGCGACACACCCCTCTGGCATACCCTCGGCCCCGATCTCGAGGCCCGCGTGGCCGAGACGGCGCGCGCGGCCATGCGCTTCAGCGGCCGCGCACCGGCCGGATCGGCGCAGATGACGGTGCTCCTTACCTCCAACGCGCGGATTGCCGCCCTCAATGCGGCGTTCCGGGGGCGCAAGGGGCCGACGAACGTGCTCTCCTTCCCCTTTGGCGACAAGGCGCCCTTCGAGACCGGCCGCGAGGGGCCAGACGAGCTCGGCGATGTTGCCCTCGCCTTCGAGACCCTGAAAGCCGAGGCCGAGGCGCGCGCCATTCCCCTGATCGACCACATGCGGCATCTGGTCGTGCACGGCACGCTTCACCTGCTCGGCTTCGACCATGAGGAGGAGAAGGAGGCCGAGGCGATGGAGGCGGTGGAGCGCCGCATTCTCGCCAGTCTTGGCGTTCCCGATCCCTATGCGGACGATGACGAGCGTGCGACGGGCGGCGCCGACGCCCGCGGTCCGCTCGCATGCAAAGAGACGAAAGGACCATGACCAATATTCCTCCAGCCGAGAGCGCGCCCGAGGTTGAACGCGAGGCGGGTGGCGAGAGCTCCACCGATGCCGAATCGCATGCGGGCGGTCTCCTCGCCTTCCTTCGCGCCCAGCTCGGCCTCGAGGGGCCGGTCTCCCTGCGCCGTCAACTGCTTGCGGTTCTGCGCGAGCGCGGGGAGGCCGCGAAGGCGTTTACCGAGCAGGAACGCGAGATGCTGCTCCGCGTGCTGCGCTTCGGCACGCTGCGCATCGAGGACGTGATGGTCCCCCGTGCCGATATCGTCGCCATCGACGAGCGCGCGCCCCTTGCGGAGCTTCTCGCCCTCTTCCGGGCGGCCGGCCATTCACGCATCCCCGTCTTCCGGGGCACGCTCGACGATCCGGTGGGCATGGCGCATATCAAGGACGTGCTCGCCTGGCTGACCAGCGAGGCCGCTGGCGCTGGAGACCGGCCGACCGGCAGCGCCAATGGCGATGGAAGCGGAAATGCGGAGAGAAACGGGAACGGAGATGAAAATGGCGGTCGCGCGGCGCCGCTCGAGCTGAACCTTGGCTGCGTGGACCTCTCCCGTCCCATTGCCAGCGCCTCCGTTGTGCGCGAGGTGCTGTTCGTTCCGCCCTCCATGTCCGCCGTCGACCTGTTTCTGCGCATGCAGAGCACGCGCATCCACCTTGCCCTCGTCATAGACGAGTATGGCGGCACGGACGGGCTCGTCTCCATCGAGGACCTGGTGGAGGAGGTCGTCGGCGATATCGAGGACGAGCACGACGAGGCCATGGACGCGCATATTCGGCTCGACCCCGCGCTCGGTCTGGTGGCCTCCGCACGCACACCGGTGTCCGAGCTCGAGACCCATCTCGGCCTGCAGCTTCTCGACCCCGAGGCGGACGAGGATATCGACACGCTGGGCGGCCTTGTCTTCTCTCTGGTCAATCGCGTGCCGGTGCGCGGCGAGATCATCCCGCACCCGGCCGGAGTCGAGTTCGAGATTCTGGATGCGGACCCGCGCCGCATCAAGCTCCTCAAGATCATCCGCCCGAAAGCGGCGCATGATCGCGAGGCGTCCGCAGCGCGCTCGGACGATGAGCGCCGCGCTCCCGCCACCCAGGGCGCCCGCGAGAACGCGACCGCTGACGACACCGCCCCGCCGCCCGCCGCCGGCGGCCCCGCAGGCTGAGCATGAATGCCCGCCATGCCGGAGAGGATCGCCGCAAGGGGAAAGGCGGCGCCATGGCCCTGACCGGGCACCTTCTCGCGGTCCGACATGTGCGCGGCTGGCGCCGGCGAGCATTGCAAGCCCAAGC
>JALUTE010000231.1:3518-4664 GCA_027058255.1 Methyloligella sp.
GGGGAAAGGTGAGAAAGAGCACCGGCCAGGCGAAGATCGGCGCCCTCTCGACCCTTGCCATGGCGCCGATCTTCGCCTGGCCGGTGCCCTTTCTCACCTCTCCCCCGCTGGTCTGGTGGCTGGACGCAATCTGGACGCCGGCCGGCGCGCGGCGCGAGCCGGCGCTGCGGCCCGGAATCGCCCGCAGGCTCGCCGCATCGGCGGCCATCGGCTGGGCCTTCGGCTTCGGCTATTTCCTCTCCGGCCTCTATTGGCTGGGCTCGGCATTCCTGGTGGAGGCGGACCGCTTCGCCTGGCTGCTTCCCTTCGCCATGTCCCTGCTGCCCGCGGGCCTTGCCCTGTTCTACGCGGCCGCCCTCATCTTTGCCGGGCTCCTCTGGCGCCCAAGCAGCGCCTTGCGCCCGCTCGCCCTCGCCACCGCCTTCCTGGCCGCGGAGTGGCTGCGCGGCCACGCCTTCACGGGCCTGCCCTGGAACATGCTGGGCTATGCCCTCACCATGCCTGTGCCCTTGATGCAGAGCGCGGCGCTCATCGGCGTCTACGGTCTCACCTTCATCGCCGTCCTGGTGTTCGCATCCCCCGCTCTGCTCGCCGACGCGCCGCCCGCCGACGCGCCGCCCGCCGACACGCCGCCATGGCGCCGCAAGGCCGTGGCCCTGGCGCTCCCCGCCCTGCTGCTGGTCGCCATGGCCAGCTATGGATCGCTGCGTCTCCTGACTGCCCCGCCTCCTGGCAACCGGGCCTCGACCGGCGACGTTGCCGCTGCGCGCGAGATGCGCCTGCGCATCGTTCAACCCAACATTCCGCAGCGGAAAAAATGGCAGGCCGGAAACGCCGACTGGATCTTTCAGCGTCATCTCGACCTCAGCCGCAATGGCGGGCCCGGCCCCCACGGCACGCTACCGGGCTTCTCCGCCGTCATATGGCCGGAGTCCTCCGTGCCCTTCCTTCTGCTGCGCACGAACGAGGCGCTGTCCGCCATCGCCGAGCTGCTTCCCGAGGGCACGCGCCTCCTCGTCGGCGCGCTGCGGGCGGTGCCCGCGCCCGAGCCCACCCCCGCGCGGCGCGCCGTCATCTTCAACAGCCTCCTCGTTCTCGGCCCCGGCGCCCGCCTCGAGGCGGTGTACGACAAGGTGCACCTGGTCC
>JALUTE010000232.1 GCA_027058255.1 Methyloligella sp.
CTCGAGCAGGAGCGAGAGGCCCTTGCCGTGCAGCACGACCTTGAGGTCCAGATTCTCCTTGCCCACGGCATTGATGTGATTCTGGATGTTCCTCAGCGCGCCGGCCTGCTTCTTCGGATCGTCATAGTTGATGTGATAGACGACCTTCTGCTTGCCATAACCGCCAGCGGCGGCATCATCGGCCGAGATCGCCACGAGCGGCATGGCCAGAAGCGCGATCGCTGCAAGAAAGCTCGTGAGACGCATGGATTCGTTCCTCCCGAATGAATTGAGGGTTTCTGAAGTTGGGCGGTTCTCCACCCTTGTGATACGCTCTTGGAACGGATAGGCGAGGTGCGAAGCTGGAACGCCGCTCGCATCACGCAGGCGGGCGCTTGCCCCGACGCCTCGATTCGCATCTTAGAGTCTCGTCGGGGGGTGCCGCATCTTGGGGAAACCCCGTGATTTCCCCCCAGTGCTTTCCCTAGGCCGCTCGGTTTTCCCCGGTTTTTTCCCGAAAAATACGTGGCATCGCCATTTTTCGACGCGATCCATGGCCGCAAGCCCGCGGCACCGGCAAGAGAGGCTCAACGATCGAATCCGGCACGCGTGGCAAGCTGAACCATATGCGGAGTCGTGCGCGCCCCCGTCTTGTGCAGCAGATTGGCGCGGTGATATTCGACCGTCTTCGGGCTGATCCCCAACATGTCGGCGATCCGTTTGGTGGGCTCGCCCTTGCACAGAAGCACGAGCACCTGACGCTCCCGTTTGGTCAGTGTGGAGAAACGCTCCTCCAGCGCCGCATCGCCGCTGGTCTCGCGCCCGGACGCGCCCCCCGCTGCCGCGGCCTGGAGCTGCGCCTGGACCACGCCCGCTCCGCGCCCGGCGCGCCTCATGCCGGCATAATAGGCGGCCAGCACCGCAGCCGTGGTGAGCGCAACCGCCACCGCGATCAGGCTCTGCATGGCGGCGGTGAGCCCGCCGCCCGCCGCGCCCTCTCCCTGCACCGCACTCACGCTCGTGGACAGGGAGCGCACCATGCGCCGCACGCCGTCATAGGCGAGCGGCACCGACCACAGGTCCTTCAACCCGTAGCGCGCCGCCGTGCTCTTGTCCTGCGTGCCGAGCAGCGCCATCGCGACACGCTCCGCCAGCCGCCGGTCGATTCCGGCGCGCGCCGCGAAGGGCCACTCCGGATAGAGCCGGGTGCTCACCCTGTGGGGATAGACCACATGCAGATTGGCCTGGAGAACACGGAAATCCTCGACGCGTGCGCGCCCCTCCCTGGCCATGAGCTCCAGAAGCCCGCTCCGGATCACCCCGGCATCGGCACGCCCATCCCGCACGGCGAAGACGATCTCGTCCTGGGGAAACCCCTTGAACTGAAGCGCGGCAAGGTCGGTGAAGGGATCGAGCCCCTGCTTGCGGAACTCGTACCAGGCAACCTGGAAACCACCGAAAGCCTCCGGGCTCACGGCGGCCAGCGTCTTGCCCCTGAGATCCGCGATGGTGCGGATGTCCTCCCGGTCCGCGCGAACGAAAATCACCGAGCCATAGCGCATGAGCCCGCTGGCGGCGGTGCCCTGCCGGCGCTCGCGCGTCGCCAGGGCGCTCAGCCCGAAGCGTTCGGCCAGCGTCACATAATGTCCCGGATTGGTGATGAGGAAATCGAGCTCGCTCGCCGCCAGATGCTCCCCCGCCGAGACGAGCGTGACCGGCACGACCTCGAATGTCCAGCCGGGCACCTTGTCGGCAAGATAGCGGGCAAGCGGAGCCCAACGTCGGCGGGCGCGTTCGGGCCCGCGAAAGGCCAGCACCCCGATGCGGGCGACACGCTCCGCAGCGCCTTCCGGCCTCGGCGCCGCGCGTGCCGCGCCAGCGACGCCGAGCAGGCACAGCACGCAGGCGAGACCGAATGCAATCAGAGAGCGAGCCGACCCTGCGCGCGCGCGCCGAGGCCGCTCGGCCATCGCGCCCCGTTGCACCGCACCCGACCGGATCATCGCCTCCATCCTGGATCGCCCGCTGACCTCATGGGTGCAGTTTAGCACTTTCCGTCCCGTCATGCGCGGGTCGCATTCGGGTCGGCGGGCGCCCTGGAGAGCAAAACCCGTGGGCGGGCAAGGCACGCCCCTCGGCCATCAACCGTCCAGGGAGCGCCCCGATGATCGCCAGGCCGCAACGGGAAAGCGGCGGATCACATCGGCAAGGGCGTAGGCGAGCACGAAGGCGAAGAGCGCGATCATCGCCAGGTTGTAGCGGGGGATGCTCACCGATACGAAGCCGTGAAACCCGACCATGAAAAGCGGCGCAAGAAGGGCGACGAGAAACGGCGCGAGGCGCCCCCTGCGAGCGAGATCGCGCCCCACCGGCCAGAGCAGTGCCACCCCCGCAAGCGCGAGATATTTCCCAGCCCAGAGCCCGCGCAGGGAAAGCGGAATCGTCACCATCACATGCTTGAGCAGGTCGCCCAGCACATAGGTCTCGAGCACATGGGCGAAAAGCCTGTCCTGCCCGCCGGCGGCACGCAGCGCCTCGGCAAAGAAGGGACCGTTTCCGACGAGATAGTAATTTTGGGGGTGCTGCCAGCCAAGCCGTTCATAGAGCTCCGGCGCGAACAGCAGGGCCGCGAGCCGATCGCCGAAATCGGGCAGCCAGTAGATGAAGGCGACCGCCCACTCCGCCCAGCTCATCATGTTGTAGGCCACCCGCTGGACGAGAATGCTCCCGGCATAGCCCCTGGTGAGAGCCGGATCGCCGAACAGCGCGAGATTGCGCAGCGCCCAGGGCGCGAGGCTCGCTAGAAACGCAAGGCAGAACACTGCGGTCGCGATCCAGGCCGCCTGGCCGCGTGCCCGCCCGCTCCAGGCCAGCGCTGCCGGCAGGAGGACGACCATGACGGGAAAGAGGTAGAGATAGGCCGGGCGCGAGAGCGCAGCCAGGGCCAACAGCACCCCGGCCCCGGCCAGCAGCCAGCCCCGAGCGCGGCCCCGTTCGGCCACGATGCCCGCTGCCGCGAAGGCGAGAAAGCCATGCATGGCGAGAAGAGACATGTTCTCGGTGAGATAGGTGCGCGCATAATAGCCAAGCTCGCCTGCGGCCAGGGTGATCACCATGGCCAGCCAGGCCACGAGGATCGAGCCCGAAAGCGTGCGCGCGAGCCAGAACACGAGCACCGCCGAAAGGGCCGCCAAAACGGTCTGCACCGCAACGAGGCTCGCGAAACTGCCCCGCTCTGGGCAGGACCGCCTCTCCCATCCGGGCCGGCCATAGCATCGGATGATCGCGGCAAGGCCGGAATCCAGCCTGGCCATGAGGGTCGCGAACATGGGATAGGCCGGTGCGCCGGAGCGCCCCGGTGGCGGTGCGCGCTCGCCCCGCTCCGCGTCGGCCGCGCGATCGCCATGAACACCGCTTTCGACGAGCGCCGTCATCGTGGCGAGATAGCGAAACTCGTCCTCCTGCGGCGCCTTGAGGGGCTTGGTCCAGACCTGCAGCCCGATGACGACAAGCGCGGCGAGAAAAGGCGCAAGCCCGTGGCCCAGAGCCGCGCCCGCCCGTCCGGCCTTGTCGCGGCCCGCCGCATGCCCGCCCCGAGCCCGCATCCTCATGCCGTGTCCTGCCTCCAAGCAACCGGCGCAATCTCGCGCGGTGTGCGACCTTCGAGAAGACCATCGTAAAGCGCCTCGTAGCGCGCGAGACATGCCTCCAGAGAGAACGCCTCCTCGGCCCGCCTGCGTGCCGCGCGGCCCATGGCGTGCCGGCGCTCGCCGTCACGGGCAAGGGCGAGCAGCGCCTCGGCGAGCCGCACCGGATCGCGCGGCGGCACCACGAGCCCCGTCTTGCCGTGGACGACCGCCTCCGCATTGCCGCCCACATCCGTCACCACCATGGGCAGGCCCGCCGCCATGGCCTCGAGCACGGCATTGGAGAAGCCTTCCTCGTGAGATGCGAGCACGGCGATGTCGCCGAGCGCCAGCAGGTCCGGAACGTCCGTCCGGCTCCCGAGGAACCGCACCTCGGCTGCGATGCCCCGCGCCTCGGCCTGCCGGGCAAGATCGCCGCCTATCCCATCGTCGCGCCCCACGCAAAGTAGCGTCCAGGGCGCGGGCAGTTGCCGGGCGATGCGCGCCAGCGCGTCGATGAGATCGCCATGGCCCTTGTAGGGGATGAGATTGGCCACCGTGATGAAGACGAGCCCATCTGACGGGACGCCGAGACGCGCGCGCGCCGCCTCGCGCCCCTGCGCATCTCCAGACCCGACAAACCGGCCCAGGTCAACGCCATTGTAGATGAGGCCGACGCGCTCGGGCGGTGCGCCCTCATCCAGAAGATCGCGAACGAGGCGTCGCGAATTGCCGAGCAGCGCGGTCATGCGCCTGTGCAGGATGCGCTCCAGGCGCCCGGCGAGGGGGCGGCGTGCCTGATAGTGATTGCGGCAACGCCGGCTCATGACGGCAGGGGCGCGCCGTGTCGCAAGGGCCAGCGGGGCGCCGATCAGATAGGCGCCCGGAAGAAAGAAATGGGCAATGGCGGGGCGCTCGCGCACGAGCAGACCGCCCAGCTTCAGGCTCGAGAGCCCGAGGCGCAGCGCGGCCGCTGCCCGGCGCAGAGGCGGGAGCCGCCAGAGCCCCTGCGCCGGCCGTTTCTCGATCGGTGGCGCGGCAGGGCGTGCGCG
>JALUTE010000233.1 GCA_027058255.1 Methyloligella sp.
CGCGCGCGCAGATCCGCACGGGCGCCGGAAACGCACTCGGAACGCGTGTCTAGATAAGGAGAACGACCGATCGCAGCCGCAGGGCCCGCCCGGGATCGTGATGGAAAGGCGGCGCCGCGCGGCGCCCCTGCAGGGCAAAGGCAACCGCGCCTGTCGGAGCCGGATCGACCCAGGCTTTGGGTGGCTCGACGCGCGGGCAGGAGGCCGGGTCGGGGCCGCGCTTCATGGAGAAGCCCGCCGGCGGCACGGCGGCCCTGTCTTCACAGGCGCCGGGATGCGCCTCGGCCTGGCCAGCCACGGTGCCCGCCATCGGTGCGCTGTGGCGCTGCGTGGCCGCGGCGAAGGTCGCCGCCCGCTGACCCGTGCCGGCGACCTTGAACTCGAGCGCCAGATGGCTGGGCCCGCTGACGCACAGAACGAGCGGCAACGCCGCCGCCGCCGCAATCACGGCGATCAGCAGTTGGGCCGTCAACGTTCTCAGAAATCCGCGCATGAATCACCCAGCGATCAATGTCTGGCGTACGTTATAGACGAATCGGTCGAGATCAAGGTGCCAGGCGACATCGGCAGCGCGCCTCAAGCAGATTTTACATGGGGTGATGCAAAATTGCCCACATTTCCAAAAGGCTGCGGCAGATGTTCGCATCGCGCACCTCGCCCTCATGTCTTTCTCGGCCGCGAACGCCCGTTCATTCCCTGTTCAGTCCATTGGGGCCATGATGGCGCGAGCATGCCGTCCCGGCCGGGGGCGCCTTAGACCAAAGTGTCAAGTCGAAAATGCCTCCGCGATATGTTGCAATGGCGCCACAACCCGGTCGATATGTGCATAAGTTCGTCAATCATAACAAGGGGTTGGCGCTGTTCTCAACATGCTTGAAATCGACCCGCCGACGGGTCATTTTAAGTGTAATGCGTGTGATCGTGTTGCGGGGTTTGGATCTATGGGAAACGTCAGATTACATGTCGCGGCGGCCGCGTTGATCTTATGGGGCGCGCCGGCATTTGCTTTTCAGGAGACCAATGCGGTTCCGGCGCCCGCCGGAGAGCCGGCGGTCGGGGCTGTCGCGACGGACGCCGGAAAGGCGGCACCGAAAGCGCGCATCGACGTGCCGGACGTCCCGGCAGGCGGATCGGAGAAGGCGACCGAGCTGCGCATTCCCGGCATCGGCAAGATCGGCGTTTTGCCCAAGCTCGATTTCGGTCTGGAGCTGCTCTATGGGAGCAACGACGACAAGGCCGAGCTGGCGGAGCCCGAATTCACCGAGAAGCGGCCCGAAGGCGGCGACCTCACCATTCGCGGCACCATCAAGCACAAGTTCTGATCCCGCAGGATGAAAGCCGCGGAGACGGGCCGGGCACGTGTGTGCGGGCCATCGCGGGCGATCGGTGGCGGGTGACCGGATCGCCGCTAACGGCGTGCGGTTGGGAGCCGATGCGTGCGGGTATTGCGCACCCCTCCGGTCGCTCGGCAGCATCGCGGCATCCACTCACAGCCCCCATCCACCCGTGTGATCCTCTTGCCCCGCATGCGATCCCGTGACATCTGGCCGGCGCTCCTGGTGCACCTCTTCACCGCGTCGGGCGCCGTTCTGGCCCTCTTCGCGGCCAGGGCCATCCTCGTCCATGACTGGGCCGAGGCCTTCGCCTGGCTCGGCGCCGCCCTCATTGTCGATGCGGCCGACGGCCCCCTTGCGCGCCGCCTGGCGGTGGAGAAGCGCCTGCCCCGCTTCAGCGGTGCGAGGCTCGACCTCGTCATCGACTATCTGACCTATGTGTTCCTGCCGGCGCTCGCCTTCCTGGAGGCGAGGCTCGCCGGCCCCGCCGCCAGCCTGCCGCTCGCCGCCCTCATGGTTCTGACGGCCCTCTACCATTTCTCCGACACCGCCTCCAAGACCGCCGATGGCGGCTTCGTGGGCTTTCCGGCCATCTGGAACGTGGTGGTCTTCTACCTCTTCGCCTTCGACCTCAGCGACGGGGTCGCCATGGTCATCGTGCTCGCAGGCGCGGGCCTGACCTTCGTGCCCATCACCTGGACCCACCCGATCCGCATGCGCGTCCTGCGCCCGGTCACCCTGGCCATTGCGGCCCTCTGGGCCGTCGGCGCCGTCTGGACGGTGTGGGCGGGCTTTCCCGCACCGCTTCCCGCACGCGTGCTCCTCCTTCTCGGCGCCACCTGGGCCATCGGCCTCACCCTCTGGCACGGGCTGCGCCGCTCCGGATGAGCGAGCGAGCGCCTCGACGCGCGGCGCATGCAGGGCGCGCCGTCATTGCCGCCCAGCGCTCGCGCGTCTCGGCGGCCGGGCACTGGGGATGGGCGGCAGCGACCTGAGATAGGCGGCGATGGCGGCGCGGTCCGCAGCGGTCAGCTTCGCCATGTTTCGCTGGACGGCCACCATGGTGCTGCCGAAGGAATCGAAGTCGGGCTTGAGGCCGGTCTCCAGCGCATAGGCGATGTCCTCCTTCGACCAGGACCCGATGCCGGTCTCATGCGGCGTGATGTTGGGCACCCAGCCGCGCCCGTCCGGCGACGGCGCGCCGGCGAACATGCGGCTCCTGTCCAGCCCGCCGAGAAGCGTGCGCGGCGTGTGGCATTCCGCGCAATGGCCAGGCCCGAGAACGAGATAGGCGCCGCGATTGATCTCGGCGCTCTTGGTCGGATCGGGCTCGAAGGGCTTGCCATCGAGATAGAGCTCCTTCCAGACGCCCAGAGGCCGCCGCCAGCGCAGAGCCAGCGGCAGGTCGTGGTGCGAGGCGCGCGCGGGCACCGGCTCCAGCGTGTCGATGAAGGCCTTGATGTCGAGCACGTCCTCGATGCGCATGCGCTGATAGGACGTATAGGGAAAGGCCGGATAGTAATGCGCGCCCGAAGGCGAGACGCCCCGCATCATGGCATTGACGAAGTCGAGCCGCGACCAGCGGCCGATCCCGGCCTCGCGATGGGGCGAGATGTTGGGCACGATGAAGGTGCCGAAGGCGGTCTTGAGGCATCGCCCGCCCCCGAGACGGCGCGCATCCTCATATTGCGGCTCGTCGCACTTGCCGCCCTTGGGCGTCGCGTGACAGGAGGCGCACCCCGCGGCGAAGAACATGTATTCGCCATTCGCCACGTCGCCGCGATGCGCCGGCAGCGCCGTGGGCGGCAGGGGCGCCGGCCGGGTGAGCGCGGCAAAGCCGCCTCCCGCGACGGCCAGGACAAGGCCGAGAAAGATCAAGAGACGGCGCATGGTGTCCTGGTCTCTACTCCCGCTGCGGCCTTGGCGGCTGCGCTACCGGCGCGCGGCCGCACCTCACCCGGAGGGATGCACCCTCCTGCGGATCAGTTCTTCTGCTCCTTGTATTTCTCGTGGCAGCCCTTGCAATTCTTCACCAGCTCGGCGAAGGCGTTCTTGAAAGCGGCCTCGCCCTCCCTGGCCGCCTTCGCGGCGGCCAAGGCACCCGCTTTCAGGCCCTGCGCCCGCTTCAGGAAATCCTTCATGTTCTCCCAAATCTCCGGCTTGGCCGCAGACTTGTCATGATCCATGAAGTCGGTCCCCTCGGGGAACAGCTTGACGAAGCGGTCCGGCACGCTCGCCACCTTATTCATGGCCATCGCCGCCGTTCCGGCGTTGAACGGAATCTGCCCCTTGACCATCGCCGCCACCAGCTTGACGTTCTTGGCCACGACCTCCTTCATCAGGGCTTGCCGGTCCTTCACGGGGTCGGCCGCGGCCGGCATGGCGGCCAGCACCAGTGCTATCAGAGCCACGAAGGCGCCGGCTCCGGCAAAACGTGCCATGCGTTGAACTGTCATATGCGTCTCTCCTCGTCCTCGATTATGAGGCGCCTTTCGCGCCAGAGGCGGAGTTTGCGCAACGAAAGGGGGCAATTGCAAGACCCCTCGGCGTCCTTCGCGGCCCGCAGGACGCGACGGCGCCGCCGCGGGGCCCATGCTCGACCGAAAGGATGGGCTGCCGCCGGGGGACGGGGCGTGATAGGGACGCAAGCGAGGCAAGCCCACGCGGCGCGGCACCCCGCGCGGGAATGATCGTGAAGCGGAATGACGGAGCAAGCATGCGGCACGGCGGCCAGATCTTGATCGACCAGCTCGAAGCCCATGGCTGCGAGCGGGTCTTCCTCGTGCCCGGCGAGAGCTTCCTGCCGGCCCTCGACGGCCTGCATGAAAGCGCGGGCGTGCGCACCATCGTCTGCCGGCAGGAGGGCGGAGCCGCCATGATGGCCGAGGCCACGGCCAAGCTCTCGGGCCGGCCGGGGGTGTGCTTCGTCACCCGCGGTCCGGGCGCCGCCAATGCCATGAGCGGCGTTCATGTGGCGGCCCAGGATTCGAGCCCCATGCTGCTCTGCGTCGGCCTGCCGCCGCAACGGTTCGAGGACCGCGAGGCCTTCCAGGAGATCGACCTGCGCGCGCTGTTCGGCTCGCTCGCCAAGTCCGTCGAGGTCATCCGCGAGACCGAGCGCATCCCCGAACATGTGGCCCGCGCCTGGCACACCGCCCTTTCGGGCCGACCGGGCCCGGTGGTGCTCGGCCTTCCCGAGGATGTGCTCTCGGCCCGGGCGAGCGTGGCGGATGTGCGCCCCGCGCCCGTCGCAACCCCGGCGCCCGATGGCGAGGTGATGGCGCTCG
>JALUTE010000234.1 GCA_027058255.1 Methyloligella sp.
GCTGCCCGAGAGGATCGACAGGCCGACCACATGCGCGCCTTCCTGGAGGGCGGTGCGGGCGATCTCGGTCGGCGTCAGACGAATGCCCTGATAGATGACGTCGAGGCCGCAATCGCGCGCCCGCACGGCGATCTGCTCGGCGCCGTTGGAATGGCCGTCGAGACCGGGCTTGCCGATGAGAAGGCGCGGGCGCTGGCCGAGACGGCGGGCGATGTCCTCGACCTCGGCGCGCAGGCGGGCGATGGCATCGCCTTCTCCCTTGCTCTCCTCATCGCGTTCCCCTTGCCCGCGCCCCCCTTCCGGCCGGCCGCTCCCGGCCGCACCCACGCCGGTCGGGGCGCGGTATTCGCCGAACACCTCGCGCAGAACGCGGCCCCACTCGCCGGTCGTCACGCCCGCCTTGGCGCAGGCGATGGAGGGCTCCATGATGTTGCGCCCCTCGGCGGCGGCGCTGCGCAAGGCGGTGAGGGCGTCGGCGACCGCGGCCTCGTCCCGCGTCTCTCGCCACGCCATCAGACGGGCGATCTGGTCGGCCTCGACGCTGTCCGAGACGGTGACGATACCGCCTGCCCCGGCACCCGCCAGCGGGGAAGGCTCGGTCTCGATCCAACGATTGACGCCGACCACCACCTGCTCGCCGCTCTCGATGCGCGCGAGGCGGGCGGCATTGGAGCGCACGAGCCGCGCCTTCATATAGTCGAGCGCGGCAAGCGCGCCGCCCATCTCCTCGATCCGGGCGAGCTCGGCCCGCGCCTCGGCCTTGAGCTCGGCCACCTTGGCCTCCATCACCGTCGAGCCGTCGAAAATGTCCTCGAACTCCAGGAGGTCCGTCTCATAGGCCATGATCTGCTGCATGCGGATGGACCATTGCTGATCCCAGGGCGTGGGAAGGCCGAGCGCCTCGTTCCAGGCGGGAAGCTGGACGGCGCGAGCGCGCGCCTTCCTGGAGAGCACCACCGCGAGCATCTCGATCAGGATGCGGTAGACGTTGTTCTCCGGCTGTTGCTCGGTCAGGCCCAGGCTGTTGACCTGCACCCCATAGCGGAAGCGGCGCAGCTTCGGGTCCTCGACGCCATAGCGCTCGGCGCAAATCGCATCCCAGAGATCGACGAAGGCCCGCATCTTGGCGATCTCGGTGAGGAAGCGCAGACCAGCATTGACGAAGAAGGAGATGCGCCCGACCACGTGCGGAAAGTCCGCCTCGGGCACCGCGCCGCTCTCGCGCACACCGTCGAGCACCGCGATGGCGGTCGCGAGCGCGAAGGCAAGCTCCTCGGCCGGGGTCGCGCCCGCTTCCTGCAAATGGTAGGAGCACACATTGGTGGGGTTCCAGCGCGGCATCTCGGCCCAAGTCCAGGCGATGACATCGGTCACCAGGCGCATGGAGGGCTCGGGCGGGAAGATGTAGGTGCCGCGCGAGAGATATTCCTTGATGATGTCGTTCTGCACCGTGCCCTTGAGCCTGGCGCGCGAGGCCCCCTGCTCGTCCGCGACCGCCACATAGAGCGCGAGCAGCCAGGGCGCCGTGGCGTTGATGGTCATGGACGTGTTCATGGCCTCGAGATCAAGGCCGTCGAACAGGGTGCGCATGTCGCCGAGATGGCCGATCGGCACGCCCACCTTGCCCACCTCGCCGCGGGCGCGGGCATCATCCGAGTCATAGCCCGTCTGGGTCGGCAGGTCGAAGGCGACCGAGAGCCCCGTCTGCCCCTTGGCGAGATTGCGCCGATAGAGCGCGTTCGACGCCTCGGCGGTGGAGTGACCGGAATAGGTGCGAATGAGCCAGGGCCGGTCGCGCTCGGGGCCGGGCTTCGCGGTGCTCTCGGGCTTGTCCGCCATGGGCGCTCACTCCTCTCGATCTCCCCCGCATTCTCCCCGATGGCGATTGTGCAATGCAATAGAACCAACAGACAAGGGCGCCAGCGCCGGCACGGGCCGCGGTGCCGTCCGGTCCGAGCGGAGGCCGAGGCCGGCTGCGAAGCGCTGTATTGGCCGAATTGTCGATGCTGCGATGCACAATTCACCCTTGAACTCGCGTTCGAACTGGGGGAGCATCGCGGGGAGGCGGTTTTCCGGCTCGACACATTCGGACGAGGCGACGAGACAGGGAAGGCTCGGCAATGGACGGACACGCAGTGGCGGATGCGCCCGGCCGGGAAGGCGAGGCACAGGGCGCGCGCAAGGACCTCTACGAGATCGGCGAGATCCCGCCGCTCGGCCATGTGCCCAAGACCATGTATGCCTGGGCGATCCGCAAGGAGCGGCACGGCCCGCCCGAGGAGGCCATGCAGGTGGAGGTGGTCCCCACCTGGGAGCTGGACAGCCATGAGGTTCTGGTCTTCGTCATGGCGGCGGGGGTGAACTACAACGGCATCTGGGCGGCCCTCGGCAAGCCCATCTCGCCCCTCGACGGCCACAAGCACCCCTATCACATCGCCGGCTCGGATGCCTCGGGCATCGTCTGGGCCGTGGGGCGCAAGGTGCGGAACTGGAAGGTCGGCGACGAGGTGGTCGTCCATTGCAACCAGGACGACGGGGACGATGAGGAGTGCAATGGCGGCGATCCCATGCTCTCGCCGACCCAGCGCATCTGGGGCTATGAGACGCCGGATGGCTCCTTCGCCCAGTTCACCCGCGTGCAGGCGCAGCAGCTCATGCCGCGCCCCAAGCATCTCACCTGGGAAGAGAGCGCCTGCTACACCCTCACCCTCGCCACCGCCTATCGCATGCTGTTCGGTCACCGCCCGCACGTGCTGCGGCCGGGGCACAACGTGCTCGTCTGGGGCGCCTCGGGGGGGCTCGGCTCCTTCGCCGTGCAGCTCTGCGCCACCTCGGGCGCCAATGCCATCGGCGTCATCTCCAACGAGGACAAGCGCGACTACGTGCTTCAGCTCGGCGCCAAGGGCGTCATCAACCGCAAGGATTTCGATTGCTGGGGGCCGCTTCCCGAGGTGGGCTCCGAGGAATATGCCGCCTGGTTCAAGGAGGTGCGCCGGTTCGGCAAGGCCATCTGGGACATCACCGGCAAGGGCGTCAATGTCGATTGCGTCTTCGAGCATCCGGGCCAGGCCACCTTTCCCGTCTCCACCTTCGTGGTGAAGCGCGGCGGCATGGTGGTGATCTGCGCCGGCACCACGGGCTACAACCTCACCATGGATGCCCGCTATGTCTGGATGCATCAAAAGCGCATCCAGGGCTCGCATTTTGCCCATCTCAAGCAGGCGAGCCAGGCCAACCGCCTGGTGATCGAGCGGCGCATCGACCCGTGCATGTCCGAGGTCTTCCCCTGGGACGAGATCCCCAAGGCGCACACCCGCATGTGGAAGAACGAGCATCTGCCGGGCAATATGGCCGTGCTGGTCGGCGTGCCCACCACGGGGCTGCGCACCTTCGAGGACGCGCTGGAGGCGAGCCGCGGCGCGGCGGGAGGCGCGGGCGCATGACGGCGGCGGCAAGAACGGCCGAGGCGCCCGCCGACCCGGCGGTGCTGGACGGGCTGCTTGGCGATTGCGCGGCGGCGAGCGCGGCGCTCGACGACTTGCTCGAGAGGGCGCGTGATGGCGTTCGGGCGCGTCTCGGCGCGGCGGCGGGCGCGCGCATTGGTGCGGCCGCGATGGAGCGCGAGCAGCATGCCGTCCATGGCCTCGCCTGGCTGGCCACCTATGTCTGCGCCTTGCGCGAGATAAGCCATTATGGGGCCCGCCTCGCCGAGGAGGGGCGCCTCGGCGCCCTCGAGGCCGTTCTCCTGCAGATCGCCTTTTCCGAATATCTCGCCCAGATCGAGGGCGGCATTCCCATGAGCCAGGGCGAGGTCACGCGCCTCTCTGCCCTCGGCCTTTCGCACGACCAGGTGCAGGCCGTCATGGGGCTGGCGGCCATCCGGCGGCTGATCGGCAAGGGCAACACGGCCGACGCTCGCGCCCGCGCCATCGCTCTCATGCGCGAGCGGGAGGGCGCCCCCACCCTCGAGGATACCGGTCTCGACGAGACCTATGAGGCCATGCGCAGCGAGATGCGCCGCTTCGCGGAGGCCGAGGTGGTCCCGCACGCCCACGCCTGGCATCTCGCCAACGCCTATATCCCGCTCGATGTCATCGACAAGATGAGCGCGCTCGGCGTGTTCGGCCTCACCATTCCGGAGGCGCATGGCGGGCTCGGCCTTGGCAAGGAGTCCATGTGCGTGGTCTCCGAGGAGCTCTCGCGCGGCTATATCGGCGTCGGCTCCCTCGGCACGCGCTCTGAGATCGCGGCCGAGCTCATCCTCGGCGGCGGCACGGACGAGCAGAAGGCCCGCTGGCTGCCGCGCATTGCGAGCGGCGAGGTGCTCCCCACCGCCGTCTTCACCGAGCCCAATGTTGGCTCGGATCTGGCCTCCCTCAAGACCCGGGCGGTGCGCGATGGCGATGTCTATCGCATCACGGGCCAGAAGACCTGGATCACCCATCCCGTGCGCGCGGATCTGATGACCCTGCTCGCCCGCACCGACCCCGATGAGCCCGGCTACAGGGGCCTTTCCATGTTCCTTGCCGAGAAGCCGCGCGGCACGGACGAGGACCCCTTCCCCGCGCCGGGCATGACCGGCACG
>JALUTE010000235.1 GCA_027058255.1 Methyloligella sp.
GGCCGCTCGGCGAGGGCGGCGGCGAGCCGCGCGGCCGGTGCGTGGGTGAAGCTGCCGAACATCACATGCTCCATCCGCCCGGCCTGCTCGGCGAGCGCCGCGTTCAGCGCCGGGTGGGCGTGGCCATGGATGGAGGTCCACCAGGAGGAGATGAGATCGAGGATCTCGCGCCCCTCCTCGTCGAAGAGCGAGGCCCCCCGCGCCCGCGCGATCACGATGGGCGCGGGCTCGCTTGCATGCTGCTTGAAGGGGTGCCACACATGGTCGCGGTCGAGCGCGCTCACGGATCGCTGCGGCCCGCCGGCCGGCTGTTCGGATGGTTTCACGGGACCCTCGCAAAGGCGGATTCGAGATCGCACCGGGGAGGGATCGCCGCCAGGGCGGCGCGCGTCAAGTCGGGAAGTGGCGGAATGTGCGCGATGATGGGCACGCGTCCGAACTGGGCCAGGGCCTCGCGGTTGTGCGCCATCTCGGGGCCGACGAGGATGAGCCCGGCAATGGGAAGGTTGCGCCGGCGCAGGGCCTCGAGCGAGAGCAGGGTGTGATTGATGGTGCCGAGGGTGGTGCGGCAGACCAGCACGGCCACGGCACCGAGATGGGTGATGAGGTCGATCATCATCTCCCGATCGTTGAGGGGGACGAGCAGACCGCCGGCGCCCTCGATGACGAGCGGGCGCGCCGTCTCGGGCGCCGTGATTTCGGAGAGGGCGATCGAGACGCCCGCCCGCCTCGCCGCCTCATGGGGCGAAAGCGGGTCGGGCAGGGCATAGGCGCTCGGGTGGAAGCGCTCTTGCGGAAGGCCGGTCATTCGGCGCACCGCCTCGAGGTCCGTCTCCCCGTCGAGCCCGCTTTGCACCGGCTTCCAATAGGCGCCGTCGAGATGCAGCATGGCCCAGGCGGCGGCGACCGTCTTGCCGACGCCCGTGTCCGTGCCGGTGATGAACATGCGCATGCCCAGCCCCCTTGCGATGCGCGGCCGATGCCTCGCCCTCGCCCCCTGCCTCGTCTGCGCGTCAGCTAGCCCCGTCCGCACGCCAAATCAAGGCACGGTCCGCACGCGGGTGCTCCCGGCGCGCGACGATGCAAGCCTAGGCGCGCCGCCGCAACCGGCGCAACGCATCTCTCAGGGGTTCAGAGAGTTCCTCGATCCGGCCGTCAGCCTCGTCATCATCCATGAAGCTCGCCAGCGAATGCAAGAAGGCCTGCGGAAATATGATCACCTCGGGTCCGCGCCCGCGCAACCGCCGCCGTTGCGGTCTCGGCTGGGCCTCGCCCACGGGCGCCGCCAGGGCATAAGCGAGCCTCGTCGATCCGCGCCTGGCGCGCCCGCTCACGATGGCATGGCCCTGCTGTGGCTCGATGAGACCGCCGAACGCCTCCAGATAGGGCATCCAGATGCGCAACCGCATTCGCCGCTCCGCCAGGCGGGCCCTCTCCTCATCGATCACGGGATGGGGTCGGCAGGGCTGGGCCGCCAGCCAGGCCCGCGTTGCCCGCCACACCTGCGGATGCGCTCGTGCATTCCTGGGCCCCCGAAGCTGTTTGATGGCCGGCAGTCCCGAGCCGTCCTCGTCGGGGACGATCTCGAGATCGGCGACCCGCTCGCCGTTCTTGCGGATCGAGATCACGTGGGAGAGTCCGTCAGCGAGCTCGCTCGCATACTGGTCGAGGCAGTTTCGCATGGCCTCGGCTTCGGCGAGAAAATCCTCAACCGTCCGCAGGGCGACGAAATCATAGCCGTGGGCCGAGCCGTCATCGAACCAGGGCTGGCGCCCGTCCTCCCCGAGGCGGGCGGCAAGCTCGATGTGCTGGCGCCAGATCTCCGCCTCGTTGAGCGCGGCCCTCAAGCCCATGCGCGGATGCCAGGGCTTGGCAATCAGCCGGTGCGCGAAGGTGTCCGGCCGCTCCGAGTACCACGCCCATGCCGCAATCAGGAAAAACCGCCGCCCGAAGGCCACCCCCAGAGTGGCACTCTTGTGCCGGGCGATCCACAGGGCGAAGCGCTCATGGCAGGCTTGCTCCGCCGCGAGCACCCTGTGCAACCACATGGCGGAGTCGCGATCCGACAGTGCGGGCGGCACGAGGGACGCCATCCTTCGCGCGATCGCCGGATCGTCCGCAAGCTTGGCCAGGGGCTGTGTGAAAGCCGCCGCCGGCAGCTTGCGCAGCCACCATGGCAGCCCCAGGGCCCGGGCAGCCTGGCGCAGGGGCGCGCCGTCCATGACCAGCTCCGCGCAGCGCTGGCGCCGTTTCTCGTCTCCATATCCGCTGACGAGAGCGAACAACAGCCCCGGGAAGCTTTCCGCGAGATCCTCGAGGCTTGCATTGCAGCACGTCAGAGCGCCCACCAGATCCCGCCAGGGCTGGCGAAAGGGCAGGAGTCTCGCCTGGCGGCGAGTCGCATTGAGAGGGGTCATCGTCCATCCAGGTTGCGTGGTGCCCTCAGTCCCCGCTGGATGTTTTTCTCTCCCGCATCTGTCTTTCTACAGCAAAAGATGGCAGAAAACGGGAATTGTCGACGAACGTCTCGCGCATTCGTGATTGGACGCCGGCGGGGCGATGCGTTTTCAACCGAGCCGGGCCAGCGGACGGGCGCGGCAACGAGGACAAGAGGGCAATGAGGAGAAAGGAGACAGGCGCGTGACACCGGGTGGCAAGACGGCGGGGCCTGTTCGGCACCGGCTCATCGCGGCCCTCGCCCTCGCGGCGCTGGCGCTGTCGGCGCTCGGAAGGCCCGTGCTGGCGGAGCCCTTCACCCTCGCGGCGGTGGAGGCGAAGGTTGCGCGCGACTATGCCGATGTGCGGCACATGCCGACCGAGGCGCTGGCGCGGCTGCTTGAGAGCGACAAGGCCGGCGAGGTCCTGCTTCTGGATGTGCGCGAGCCGGCGGAATATGCGGTGAGCCATCTGCCCGGGGCCGTGCGTGTCGATCCCGGCATTTGGCGCTGGACCTTCATGCGCCGCTTCGCCGAGAAGGCGAAGGGCAAGATTGTCGTTTTCTATTGCTCCGTGGGCGTGCGCTCATCCAAGCTCGCCTCGGCTTTCGGCAAGGCGTTGAGGCAGGCGGGCGCCCGCGCGCTCTACAATCTGCGCGGAGGCATATTCGCCTGGCACAATGAGGGCCGGCGCCTGGTCGATGCCCGCGGCGAGACGGACTTCGTCCACCCCTATGACTCGCATTGGGGCCGGCTCCTGACGCGCCGGTCCCTCGCCCGCACCCGGCCGCGGATCGGCAGCTAGCGGTCAGGCGCGCATCCGGCCGGGGCGGCCGCGCGCCAGGGCGTGGCGGGCGATGATGGTGAGAATCTTGACCCCCGCCAGCACGCTGCCCCTGATCGTGCCCGAGACCTTCGAGGTGCCGATCCGCGCCCTGTAGGAGACCGGGACCTCGCGCACGGCGAGTCCCGCCTCGATGGCCCGGACCTGCATCTCCACCGTCCAGCCATAGTTGCGGTCCCGCATGCCGAGCCGCGCGAGCGCCGTGCGCCGGATGGCGCGGAAGGGGCCGAGATCGGTGTAACGCACGCCCCAGATGCGCGCGATCAGCCAGCAGGCCAGGGCATTGCCGAACCGCTGCTGGGGCGTGAGGGCGCCGCGCTGCGCCTTGCCCAGCACCCGCGAGCCGATCACCATGTCGCACGCACCCGACAGAATGGGGTCCACGAGGGCGGCCATCTCCTCGGGATGGTCGGAAAAATCGGCGTCCAGAAAGACGATGATATCGGCGCCCTCGGCGGCGGCGATGCCCCTGAGGCATGCCGCGCCATAGCCGCGCTCGGGCTCCTGCAACACGCGAGCCCCCGCCCGCGCCGCGACCTGGGCCGTGCGGTCGCGCGAGCCATTGTCGACGACGATGATCGCGTCCACCCAGCCGGGAATGGCCGCGATCACCGCGCCGATGCCCTGCTCCTCATCGAGGGCGGGAATGACCACCGCGATGTCGGCGCCATCACGCATGGGCCCGTGCCCCCGCCGTGCGCCAGCGGCGAAGGAGGGCGAGCAGGAGCAGCGCCCAGGTCGGACTCCAGATCAGCCACACCAGCCATCCGGAATAGAGATCGTAGGCGCCGCGCGGCATGAGATGAAAGGCGGAATAATAGAGGGGCATGGTGAGGGCGAGCAGGAGAAAGCCCCAGAGGGGATGAAAGGCAAGAAAGGGGGCGACCCAGAGCGCATACCAGGGAAACTGGGCGGGGCTCAGGAGAACGAGCGCGCCCACCACGACCATGGCGCGTGTCGTGAGCGCGGCCGCATCCCGCCAGGGGCGTATGGCGACGGCGATGGCCGTGGCCGCGACGATGGCGCCGACGAGTCCGCGGGCCATGAGGCCCGGCGTGAGCCCAGCGGCGAGCCCTCGGGCTGGTCCTCCGGCCAGCCCCGGCCAATCGGCGCTGCGCAGGGCCTCGGCGAGGGGGGTGAGCAGCGCCGTCAGCGCCGGCATCAGCGCGCTGTTGGTCTGCCAGCGCTGGGCATAGGCCATGAGGCCGGACGAGGAATCGAGGCCCGCGGCGACCATCGGCCAGGCCATGAGGGCAAGCAGGCCGGCCATGAGGAC
>JALUTE010000236.1 GCA_027058255.1 Methyloligella sp.
CTCAACAATGACGAGGCGGTGCACGGCATTCTGGTGCAACTGCCCTTGCCGGCGCATATCGACGCCGAGGCCGTGCTGCGGGCCATCGACCCGGCCAAGGACGTCGATGGCTTCCACCCCATCAATGCGGGCCGGCTCGCCCTCGGACAGAAGGGGCTCAGGCCCTGCACGCCCGTGGGCTGCGTCCTGCTTGCGAAATCCGCGACCGCCGACCTCACCGGGCTCGAGGCCGTCATCATCGGCCGGTCGAACATCGTCGGCAAGCCCCTGGCCCAATTGCTGCTGGCGGAGAACTGCACGGTGACCGTCGCCCATTCGCGCACGCGCGATCTGGCGGGCGTCGCACGCCGGGCCGACCTTCTGGTCGCCGCCGTCGGCCGGGCGGCGCTGGTGAAAGGCGACTGGATCAAGCCGGGCGCGGTGGTGATCGACGTCGGCATCAACCGTGTGCCTGTGCCGGGCGAGGAGGGCAGGACGCGCCTCGTGGGCGATGTGGATTTCGAGGCGGCGCGGACCATCGCCGGCGCCATCACGCCCGTGCCCGGCGGCGTCGGCCCCATGACCATCGCCTGCCTGCTGCGCAATACCCTCGAGGCCGCCACGGCCCTGAGCGGCCTGGCGATGCCGGAGGTTTGAGAGCCAGGCGACGACACGGGGTCTCGCGCCAGCGCGAGGGCCGGGCGGTTGCCGGGGCAAGGCTCCGGATCGGCACTGCGCCGTTGCGCACGGGCTCAGCGGAAATGCTTGGAGAGCTTGAGCCCCTGGGCCTGGTAATGGGAGCCGATATCCTCGCCATAGAGACGCTCGGGGCGGGCCGTGAGGGGCTCGAACACGAGGCGGCCGATCACCTGGCCGTGCTCGAGAATGAAGGGCACGTTGTGCGAGCGCACCTCGAGCACGGCGCGCGCGCCAGCGCCCCCGGTCTCGGTGGCGCCGAAGCCGGGATCGAAGAAGCCCGCATAATGCACCCGGAACTCGCCGACCAGCGGGTTGAAGGGGATCATCTCCGCCGCCTCGTCCGCAGGCACGTGCACCGCCTCCTTGGATGCCAGGATGTAGAACTGGTCCGGGTCGAGCACCAGGCGCCCCTCGCCGCGGGCATGGATCGGTTCCCAATAGTCGAGCACCGCGCAGGCGCCGACCGCATCCACATCGACGAGCCCCGTGTGCCGCTTGGCGCGATAGCCGATGAGGCCGGCCGCATCTCCCGCAAGGTCCACCGACAGGTCCACATGCCGGCAATGGGCGCCGCGCGCCTCTCCCGCCGCCCCCTGCGACGCGCCGGTGCGAAAACGGATCTGCGCCAGGCGCGAGCCCTCGCGCACCACCACGGGAAAGGTCTGGGGACAGATTTCCGCATAGAGCGGGCCGGCATAGCCGGGCGGTATGGCGTCGAATGCGGCCACGCCGTCTGCAATGATGCGCGTGAAGACGTCGAGGCGGCCGGTGGAGCTTTTCGGATTGGCGGAGGCGGCGATGCGATCCGGCAGGGCGAGGCTCTCCAGAAGCGGCGCCACATAGACGCAGCCGGTCTCCAGAACCGCCCCCCTGGTGAGGTCGATCTCGTGCAGGGCAAAGGCGTCGAGCTTGGCCGAGACGGGCGTTCCAGGGCCGGGAAGGAAGCTCGCGCGCACGCGCCACGCCCTGGGACCGAGGCGCAGATCCAGGCTGGCGGGCTGAATCTGGCCGGATACGGACGCCCGCTCCATGCCGATCACACTCGTATCGATCAGACGGGCGATCTCCTGGCAGGGCAGGATCGCAGCGGGCGCGCTCGTCCCGCCATCGTCCCTGCCCGTGCCGGCTCTCGTCTGCGCTTGCGCCATCTCGCCCTCCCCGATGTGCCGGCGGCGGTCGTCCGCCAGCCCCGCCACCCGTGGACACCGGCCCTTGCTAGCCCAACTGCCCCTTGACGCCAAGCGGTGGCTTTGCGTTAATCGCTCCGCATTCACCGTGGTGATTTGGCCGGCCGGCTTGCAGCCACGCTAAAGAACTCGCTAAAAGGCCGCTGCGGTTCCCGGTTTCTGGGCAGCGTGACGGCCCTGGGCCGGGTTTTTTCGTGGCCGGCGCGCGCCAAGCGCGCAGGCCGCCGCAGAAGAGGACAACCGTCACATGAACCGGACAGAAGGACAGGACGAGCGCCAAGGCGCCGCCGGCTGGCAGCCCGCGACCCGGCTGGTGCATGGCGGCGGCCTGCGCTCGCCCTTCGGCGAGACCTCCGAGGCCCTCTATCTCACCTCCGGCTATGTCTATGAAAGCGCCGAGGAGGCCGAGGCCCGCTTCAAGGGCGAGGCGGAGGGCTATGTCTACAGCCGCTATGCCAATCCCACCGTCGCCATGCTCGAGGAGCGCATGCGCCTCCTCGAGGGGGCCGAGTCGGCCAGGGCGACGGCCAGCGGCATGGCCGCGGTGACGGCCTCGCTCCTTTCCCTTCTCGATGCGGGCGACCACGTGGTGGCGGCGCGGGCGCTGTTCGGCTCCTGCCGCTACATCGTCGAGACCCTCCTGCCACGCTACGGCATTCGCGTCAGCCTGGTGGATGGGCGCGATCTCGAGGCCTGGCGGCAGGCGGTGGACGGGCGAACCAAGGCCGTTTTCTTCGAGACGCCCACCAACCCGACCCTGGAGCTGATCGACATTGCCGCCGTTGCCGAGATCGCTCACACCCAGGGCGCGGGGCCGCAGGGCGCGCGGGTGATCGTCGACAATGTGTTCGCGACGCCGCTTCTGCAAAGCCCCCTCGCCCTCGGCGCGGACGTGGTGGTCTATTCCGCCACCAAGCACATCGACGGTCAGGGGCGCTGCCTCGGCGGCTTGGTTCTGGGACCGCGCGATTTCGTGGACGAGGCGCTGTTCACCTTTCTCAAGAACACGGGGCCCGCCATGAGCCCGTTCAACGCCTGGGTTCTGCTCAAGGGGCTCGAGACGCTGCCGCTCAGAGTGCGGGCATCGAGCGAGAGCGCGGCGCGCATCGCCGACCATCTGGCGAGCAAGGATCGCATCCGTCGCGTGCTCTATCCGGGCCGCGCGGACCATCCGCAGGCGGCGCTCGCCCGCACGCAGATGCGCGCCGGCGGCACATTGCTTGCTTTCGAGATCGAGGGTGGCAAGGCGGCGGCGTTCCGCTTCGTGAATGCGCTCCGTCTCGTGCGCATCTCCAACAATCTGGGCGATGCCAAGAGCCTCGTCACCCATCCGGCGACGACGACCCACAGCAAGCTCACGGCGCAAGCGCGGGCCGAGCTCGGCATCGGGGAAGGTCTGGTGCGTCTCTCGGTCGGGCTGGAGGAGGCCGAGGACCTGATGGCCGACATCGACCGGGCGCTGGCGGCATAGGGCAAGGGCCGCCGGCAGGGCTCCGAGCGAGACGGCCGAGTGGGGGAAGGAGTGCGATGACAGGACGGTCGGTGACAGACGCCGCACCGGCGCGACGGGAGGCGGGCACGATGGCGCATCTGCGCCCGGTCCTGCTCATTCTCGGCACGCTGCTCGCGACCCTCGGCTCCGCCATGATGATTCCGGCGCTCTACGACCTCGCCGTCGGGAACGACGACTGGATCGTCTTCGCCGCCTCCACCGCCATCACCCTTTTCTCCGGCGTCGCCCTCGTGCTCGCCAATCGCTCGCCCGCCGGCGGGCTCACCATACGCCAGGCCTTCCTGCTCACGACGCTGGCCTGGGTGGTGCTCACCGCCTTTGCCGCCATTCCCCTCACCTGGTCGAGCCTGAATGTGAGCTACACGGACGCCTTCTTCGAAGCCATGTCCGGGATCACGACGACGGGCTCCACCGTGCTCTCGGGCCTGGACAAGATGCCGCCGGGCATTCTCCTCTGGCGGGGCCTGCTGCAATGGCTCGGCGGCCTCGGCATCATCGTCATGGCCATCGCGGTGCTGCCCATGTTGCAGGTGGGCGGCATGCAGCTTTTCCGCGTCGAGGCCTTCGAGACCGCCGGCAAGATCATGCCCCGCGCCACCCAGATCTCGGCCTGGCTGGTCCTGCTCTATATCGGCTTCACCGTTCTGTGCGCCCTCTCCTACATGGCGGCCGGCATGGGCGCGTTCGATGCGGTGGTGCACGCCATGACGACCCTTGCAACCGGCGGCTATTCCACCCATGACGCCTCCCTCGGCTTCTACGACAGCACGCTGATCGAGATCATCGCCATCCTCTTCATGTGCATCGGCAGCCTGCCCTTCCTGCTCTATGTGCGGGCCATCGACCGGGGGCTGGGCGCGGTGTTCGGCAATGCCCAGGTGCGCTGGTTCTTCGCCCTCGCGGCGAGTTTCACGGTCCTCGCCTGGCTCTCGCAATCGGGCGGCGGCTACAAGGTCGGCTGGCTGGAGCTCAGAGATGCGGCGTTCAATACGGTCTCGCTCATGACCGGCACGGGTTTCACGACAGTCGACTATGGAGGCTGGGGCCCTTTTGCAGCGACGCTGTTCTTTTTCGTCATGTTCGTCGGCGGCTGCGCGGGCTCGACCTCCTGTGGCATCAAGGTGTTCCGCTTCCAGAT
>JALUTE010000237.1 GCA_027058255.1 Methyloligella sp.
CCCGATAGCCCGCACGCACGAAGCCGCCGACGCGGCTCTGGATACGCTGAGCCCGGGCGCATCCCCCGAGGAGAGCGACCCGGCCGCCCCCTCCGCGCTGCCCTCCGCCCTTGCCGAGATCGCAGCCCGGCTCGCAGGCGCGCGCCAGGGGCTGCGCGACACGCTCGAGGCCGCGCTCGAGGACGAGCTTCCGATCCATCGCCGCGACGGCGGCTTCGTGCGTGCGGGCTATCGGGAGGACCTCGACGAGAACCGGCGCCTGCGCGACCAGAGCCGCCAGGTGCTCGCGGCGCTTCAGGCGAAATATCAGGACGAGACCGGCATCCGCTCCCTCAAGGTGCGGCACAACAACGTGCTCGGCTATTTCATCGAGGTGACGGCCGTGCACGGGCAAAAGCTGCGCGAGCCGCCCCTGGAGGCCACCTTCCGGCACCGGCAGACCCTGGCGAATGCGGTCCGCTTCACCACCGCCGAGCTCGCCGAGACCGAGGCGCGCATCACCTCGGCGGGCGAGCGGGCGCTCGCCATCGAGCAGGAGGTGTTCCAGGCGCTCGCGGCCGAGATCATGGCGGCCGAGGACATGCTCGGCGCCCTCGGCCTCGCACTCGCGGAGCTCGACGTCTTCGCGGGCCTCGCCGAGCTCGCCGAGGAGCAGGGCTATGTGCGCCCGCGCCTCGACGACAGCCTCGCCTTCGACATTCGGGGCGGGCGCCATCCGGTGGTGGAGCAGGCCCTTGCCCGCGCCGGGGGCGAGAGCCCCTTCATCGAGAACGACTGCATCCTCGGCGGGGCGCCGGCAGCGAGACGTGGGGGCGGGACAAGCAAGGCGAGCGCCCCGCTCGAGAGCGGCGATGACGAGCCGAACGGCGACCTCTACCCCTCCGGTTTCGACGAGCAGGAGCCGGGCCGGGAGCTGGCGCGGCTCTGGATCCTCACCGGGCCCAACATGGCGGGCAAGTCCACATTCCTGCGCCAGAACGCCCTCATCGCCATCATGGCGCAGATGGGCTCCTACGTGCCGGCGCGGCGCGCCCATATCGGCGTGCTCGACCGGGTGTTCTCCCGGGTCGGGGCGGCGGACGATCTGGCGCGCGGGCGCTCCACCTTCATGGTCGAGATGGTGGAGACGGCGGCCATCCTCAACCAGGCAAGCGAGCGCTCGCTGGTCATTCTGGACGAGATCGGCCGCGGCACGGCCACCTTCGACGGCCTCTCCATCGCCTGGGCCACCATCGAATATCTGCACGACGTCAATCGCAGCCGGGCCCTGTTCGCGACCCACTATCACGAGCTCACCGCCCTTGCCGCCAAGCTCGCCCATGTGCGCAACGCCACCATCGAGGTGCGCGAGTTCCAGAGCGACATCGTCTTCCTGCACAAGGTGGTGCCGGGGGCGGCGGACCGCTCCTATGGCGTGCATGTGGCGCGGCTTGCGGGCCTTCCCCCCGCGGTGATCGCGCGGGCCGGCGAGGTGCTGGAGATGCTGGAGGAGAGCGACCGGCGGGTGCGCCCCGAAGACCTGGTCGCCGATCTGCCGCTTTTCACCGCCTCTGCGCAGTCGGCAACGGGGCCTGGACAGGACGAGGCGCCGGAGACGGCGGCCTCGGCGCTCGAGGACGCGGTCCGCGCCATCGACCCGGACGGCCTCACCCCCCGCGAGGCGCTGGAGCGCCTCTATGCGCTCAAGGCGCTGCTCGAGGGCGAGTCCTGACCTGCGGTTCCGTTCCGCTTGCGACACCGCACCGCAGAGCGGACTGTGCTATAGAACGCAGAGCGAACTTGATCGACAGGACAGACGAACGGTCTTCATGCAACACGGCCCGGTCCATTCCGCCCCCTATTTCGACCCGCGCGCGCTCCGAGATGAGCTCACCGCCTATCACAAGGAGCTCGGCGGTCGCGAGGGCAAGCTGCGCCAGAAGGTTCTCGCGCGCCTCAAGGCGCTGACGGAGGATGCGCGCAGGACCGCGCGCGCCGAGCTCGACGCCGACGGCAATGGCCGGGCCTGCGCCATGGGGCTCTCGCTCTTCATGGATGAGCTCATCTGCCTGATCTACGACTTCACCGTGCATCACGTCTATCGCGCGCAGAACCCGTCAGCCGCCGAGCGCATGGCCATCGTCGCCACCGGCGGCTATGGGCGCGGGCTCATGGCGCCGGGGTCGGACGTCGATCTTCTGTTCCTGCTGCCCTACAAGCAGACCGCCTGGGGCGAGAGCGTGGTCGAGTTCATGCTCTATCTCCTCTGGGATCTCGGCTTCAAGGTGGGCCATGCAACGCGCACCGTGGGCCAGTGCGTGCGCCTGGCCAAGGCGGACATGACCATCCGCACGGCGCTGCTCGACTCGCGCCTCATCCTGGGGGATGCGGCCCTGTTCGACGAGCTGGAGGCGCGCTTTCGCCGCGACGTGGTGAAGGGCACGGGGCCCGAGTTCATCGAGGCCAAGTTCGCCGAGCGCGACGAGCGGCACGAGCGGGCCGGCCAGTCGCGCTATCTGGTGGAGCCCAACATCAAGGACGGCAAGGGCGGCTTGCGCGATCTGCACACCCTGCACTGGCTGGCGAAATATCTGCTGGACGTGGAGCCGGGCGAAGGGGAGGCCGTGGCGGCGGGCCTGCTCTCGCGGGACGAGTACAACACCTATCGCACCTGCGAGGATTTCCTCTGGACCGTGCGCTGCCATCTGCATTTCGAGACCGGACGGGCGGAGGAACGGCTCACCTTCGACATTCAGCCCGTGCTCGCCGAGCGCATGGGCTACACGCCGGACGCGGGCCTGCGCGCGGTCGAGCGCTTCATGAAGCACTATTTCATGATCGCCAAGGAGGTGGGGGACCTCACTCGCTCCGTCTGCGCCTTGCTGGAGATCAAGCAGCTCCGCAAGGCGCCGACCCTCAACCGGCTCCTGAAGCCGCTCACCTGGCGCAAGCGGGTGCGCATCCGCAACACCTCGGATTTCCGCATCGACAATGGCCGCATCAATGTGGCCGACCCGCGCGTCTTCGAGCGCGATCCGGTCAATCTCATCCGCCTGTTTGCCCGGGCGGAGAAATACAACGTCCTCTTCCACCCCGAGGCCATCCGCCTGGTGCGGCAGTCGCTCGATCTCATCGACGACGAGCTGCGCGCCAATCCGGTCGCCAACCGCATCTTCCTGGAGCTGCTCACCGCCCGGGTGAATCCGGAGGAGGTGCTGCGGCGCATGAACGAGACCGGCGTGCTCGGCCGGTTCATTCCCGATTTCGGGCGCATCGTCTGCATGATGCAGTTCAACATGTATCACCATTTCACGGTGGACGAGCACCTCATTCGCGCCGTCGGCATTCTCGCCGATATCGAGGCCGGCCGGCTGAAGGACGCGCACCCCCTTTCCAGCCGCATCATCCACACCATCGAGAACCGGCGCGTGCTCTATGTGGCGACCTTCCTGCACGACATCGCCAAGGGGCGCGACGAGGATCACTCCATCGCCGGGGCGCGCATCGCCCGCGAGCTCTGCCCGCGGCTCGGCCTGACGGACGCGGAGACGGAGACCGTCGCCTGGCTGGTGGAGCACCACCTCCTCATGAGCAACGTCTCGCAGAGCCGCGACCTCAACGACCGCAAGACCGTGCTCGATTTCGCCGAGATCGTGCAGAGCCCCGAGCGGCTCAAGCTCCTGATCATGCTGACCGTCGCCGACATCCGCGCCGTCGGCCCGGGCGTGTGGAACGGCTGGAAGGGCCAGCTCCTGCGCACGCTCTATTTCGAGACCGAGCCGGTGCTTGCCGGCGGGCACAGCCAGGTGAGCTTCGAGGACCGCATCAAGGCCGCCCAGGAGAAGCTGCGCGCAGCGCTGGCCGAGGCGGGATGGGAGGACCGGGAGATCGAGCGCTTCATCGCCCGGCACTACCCCGCCTATTGGCTGCGCACGGACACCGATGTGCAGGTGGAGCATGCCGAGCTCTTCCGCCGCGCCGAGAAGGACGGCGCGGCGCTCGCGGTGGATTTCAAGACCGATGCCTTCACGGCGGTGACGGAGCTCACCGTGCTCACGGCGAACCACCCCTATCTGCTCGCCAAGATGGCCGGGGCCTGCGCCGCAGTGGGTGCCAATATCGTCGGCGCGCAGATCTCCACCACGCGGGACGGCATGGCGCTCAACACCTTCCTGCTCCAACGGGCCTTCGACGAGGAGGCAGACGAGCGGCGCCGGGTGGAGCGCATCCGCCAGTCGCTTGAAAAACTGCTCAAGGGGGAAATCTATCTCGACCAGCTTCTCGCCAAGAGGGCCGAGCCGAAGGGGCGGATTCGTGCCTTTACGGTGCCGCCGCAATTGATGATCGACAACACGCTTTCCAACGCCTTTACCGTGATCGAGGTCAACGGACTCGACCGGCCGGGGCTTCTCTACGAGCTCACGAGCGCGCTCGCCGAGCTCAATCTCGACATCAAGTCCGCCCATGTCACGACCTTCGGCGAGAAGGCCGTGGACGTGTTCTACGTG
>JALUTE010000238.1 GCA_027058255.1 Methyloligella sp.
TGCGCTCGAGGGCACGGTGCGCGAGCGGGAGTTCCACGGCGCCATCGTGCGCTATCGCGTCGCTCTCGGGGCGGAGGAGATGCTGGTCGATCAGAGCCACCGAACGGGCGAGGTGCCCTTCGACACCGGTGCGAAGGTTCTGGCCCATGTCGATCCGGAACGCATCGTGCTCCTCGACGGGTGATGGGTGATGGCGATCCGCACGCGGCCTGCGTGCAAATCCGCGCTTGGCGTGCCGCAATTCTGGCCCATAATCGCAAGCCCCGCCCTTCGGGCATGGTGAGGGTCTGCAAATGCCCTCACACGCGGCGGGCCGTCCCCGGGGCAGGCGAGGCGAGCAGAGGAGTTGAGCACATGGCGAGCGAGAAGAGCCAGCGGCCGGTTGTCTTTCGCGCCAGCGCGGGGCGCAAGCTGGCGATCGGATTTGTCTTTCTGGTCCTCCTGCCCTTCCTGATCAGCCTTCCGATCATGGTGTTCCTGCGGTTTCGCCACGGCTATGTGGCCGACGCCCTGACGCTCACCGTGATGGGCGTGCTGTTCGCATTCTGGATGGCGTTTCTCCTCGTCCATCTGCTCGCCGCCATTCGCACCAAGGTCGCGATCGACGACGAGGCTGTCACGTTGAGTGTGCCGAACTGGCGTGGTCCAACACCGGGCTTTCGCCTGGTGGAGCGCAGGCTGCCGCACGATGAGATCAAAGCGATCGAGACCCGGGGCGAGATCTACAAGGAGCTGGCGGTGCCCATGCTCATGCGCTCGGCCTGGCTGGTGACGAAGGACGATGGGCGGGTGAAGCTGGGCTATGCGGCGGAGGGCAAGCACGATTCCGCCCTGCCCATCAACAGGATCGTGGAGACGGTCTGCGAGCGCGCCAAGGTGCCGCTGAAGGACGAGGGCAATGTCTATGTGGGCAGCCAGTACAAGGTGCTCGTCAAGGGCGAGCCGGACGCGGACGCGCTGCCCGAGGTGGATGACGAGGTTTACGATTCCCTGCGCCGGCGCAACCACACCACCATGGTGAGCCTCGCGATTCTTCTGATCGCTCTTGTCGTCGTCGGCTTTCTTTACGACCTCTATCGCAACGGCTTCTTCGCACCCGGCGGCTGATCGCCGCTCACGGCGCGGCCACACCGGCAGCTCGCCTCATTCCCGGGAGACCGGTCGCGTCTTTCTCTTGCCGGTCTCAGTAGACCCGGGCCTTGGGCTCGATATAGGCAACGTCGTTGGTGAGCGTATAGGTGTGCACCGGCCGCCAGGCGAGGCGCACCGCGCGCGCGGCCACGTCCGCGAAGGAAAGGGTGTGCTTCATCCATTCGGCGTCATTGCGCTCGGGGAAATCCTCGCGGGCGTGGGCGCCCCGGCTCTCCTCGCGGGCAAGCGCGCCGGCAACGGTCACTGCGGCCTGGAGGATCAGATTCTCGTATTCCAGGGTCTCCATCAGGTCGGTGTTCCACACCAGGGAGCGGTCGGTCACGGAAATGTCCTCGCCCGCCGCCCAGATCTCCTGGATCATGCGCTGGCCTTCCTCCAGGATCTCCGCCGTGCGGAAGACGGCGCAATGGCTCTGCATGGCCTTCTGCATGCGAAGGCGCAGCGCCGCCGTGGGCGTGCTGCCCCTGGCATGGCGCAAACGGTCGAACCGCTCGATCGCCGCCTCGCCCGCGCCGCGCGGCAGGTGCGGCGGCACGGCCTCGGGGCCGGTCTCGATGGTCTGGGCGCAACGCAGCGCCGCCGCCCGGCCGAAGACGACGAGGTCGATCAGCGAGTTGGAGCCGAGCCGGTTCGCCCCATGCACCGAGACGCTCGCAGCCTCGCCGATGGCCATCAGCCCGGGCACGATCGCCTCCGGGTCGCCGTCGCGCCCGGCGATGACCTCGCCGTGATAATTGGTGGGGATGCCGCCCATGTTGTAATGCACGGTGGGCAAAACGGGAATGGGCTCGCGGGTGATGTCGACGCCGGCGAAGATGCGCGCGCTCTCGGTGATTCCCGGCAGGCGCTCGGCCAGGATCTTCGGGTCCAGATGGTCGAGATGGAGATGGATGTGGTCCTTCTCCGGCCCGACGCCACGCCCCTCGCGAATCTCGATGGTCATGGCGCGGGAGACCACGTCGCGCGAGGCGAGGTCCTTGGCGTGCGGGGCATAGCGCTCCATGAATCGCTCGCCCTCGGAATTGGTCAGATAGCCGCCTTCGCCGCGCGCCCCCTCGGTGATGAGCACGCCTGCGCCATAGACGCCCGTGGGGTGGAACTGCACGAACTCCATGTCCTGGAGCGGCAGGCCGGCGCGCAGCACCATGGCATTGCCGTCGCCCGTGCAGGTGTGGGCCGAGGTGCAGGAGAAATAGGTCCGCCCATAGCCGCCCGTCGCCAGGATCACCTTGTGGGCGCGGAACCGGTGCAGGGAGCCGTCCTCCAGCGCCCAGGCCATGACGCCCCGGCAGGCGCCATCCTCGTCCATGATGAGATCGAGGGCGAAATACTCGATGAAGAAATTCGCGGCATGGCGCAGGGAGGCGCCATAGAGGGTGTGCAGCATGGCGTGGCCGGTGCGGTCGGCGGCGGCGCAGGTGCGCTGGGCGGGCGGCCCCTCGCCATATTTCGTGGTCATGCCGCCGAAGGGGCGTTGATAGATGCGCCCGTCCTCGGTGCGCGAGAAGGGCACGCCCCAGTGCTCAAGCTCATAGACGGCGGCGGGCGCATGACGGCAGAGATATTCGATGGCGTCCTGATCGCCCAGCCAGTCCGACCCCTTGACGGTGTCGTACATGTGCCAGCGCCAGTCGTCGGGCCCCATATTGCCGAGGGCCGCCGCAATGCCGCCCTGGGCCGCCACGGTATGCGAGCGCGTGGGAAAGACCTTGGTGATGCAGGCGGTGCGCAGGCCCGCCTCGGCGCAGCCGAGCGTCGCCCTGAGGCCGGCCCCTCCGGCGCCGACCACGACCACGTCGAAGCTGTGATCCGTGATCTCATAGGCCCGCCCGCCGATGGCCGGCGCAGCAGGTCCGGGCGCCGCCTCGCCGCCATTCGACCGTTCAGCATTGGCCATGGCTTGTCTCCTCCGCGGCACTCATGTTCCGATGGCGACCTTGAGAACGGCGAACACGCAGGCAAGGACGATGAAAATCGCGAAAAAATTGTTCGCCAGCAGGCCGATCATCTTCAGGCCCATGGTGTGCACATAATCCTCGATGATCACCTGCATGCCGAGCCGCATATGCGAGACGCCCGCCACGATGAAAACGAGCAACGGCACCGAGACGAAGGGCGAGGCGATGGCCGCATGCACCGTGGCGTGATCCTTGCCCACGAGGGCGACGAGCACGATGACGACGACGAGAGAGAAGACGAGCGTGACGCCCGCCGTGACCCGCTGCCACCAGAAATGATCCGATCCCTCGCGCGCCGAGCCGAGGCCGTGCACCTTCGCGAGTGGCGTGCGCATGTTCATGTCCATCACCGTTCGCCTGCTCTCGCGCGCCCTTGCGGGCGTGCCGCCTGGGGCCGCGGGCGCGTTACAACTTTCCCATCACCATGTAGCCGATCGTCCAGAACAGCAGGGTGAGGCCGAGCGAGCCCACAATGGTGAGCCAGCACAGAAGATTGACCGTGCGGATCTCGAAGCCCGCGCCCGTGTCCCAGATGAAATGGCGAATGCCGCCCAGCATGTGATGCAGAAAGGCCCATGTGTAGAAAAAGAGGACGAGCCGTCCGGGCCAGGACGCGAGGAAGCCGTTGACGTAATCGAAATAGTGCGGCCCTGCCGAGACCGAGATCAGCCACCAGGCAAGCAGCAGCGTGCCCACATAGAGGGCGGCCCCGGTCATGCGATGCAGGATCGACATCACCATGTTGATGAGCGGGCGGTAGATCTGCAAGTGCGGCGAGAGCGGCCTGTGCGCCGCATGGGTCTCTCGCATCGGGTCATCCCCCTGCCTGGTTCACACTCTCATTGTGCCGCGCGCCATCGCGCATTGTGCGGCGCGCCTTCGCGCATTGTGCGGCGCGCCCTCGCGCGTTGTGCCGCGCGTCGTCGCTCACCGTGCCGCGCGTCGTTGCACATTGCGCCGCGCGCGCCTTGCGGGAGCTCTTGCCGGCCGCATTCCGCGCCCCCGGCGGCCCGGCGCAGGCGCGCGTCTACCCGTCTCTGTCCGGCTTTTACTCCTGGCCGGGGAGGCGGGCAATGGGCCTATGGACGGAAGACGGCGGGGAGGGGGAAGCGGGACGCATCGTATCGTTGAAGGCAAGGCGTATTGACGATAGGGTTGCCGGCCGACCGCGCCGAGAAGAGCGCGGCACGCCGCTGCAAGGCATGAGCGGCGAGAGATCAACCAGGAAAGGGGCCCGCCTTGTGCTTTTCGGCCGAAGCCAGTTTCGTGACCGCGGCTGCGCTCATTCCCGCCGGCGCCGCGACGATCGCCAGAGCGTACCGGACGGGGCGGCGCTATCTGCCGATCTCCGCCCTGCCCCTGCTGCTTGGCTTTCAGCAGCTTTTCGAAGGCCTGGTTTGGACCGGCAACGCCATGGGAGACGCGCAGTGGGTTCGCACCTTTTCCATGGCCTACATGCTGTTCGCGTGGCTGATCTGGCCGATCTGGGTTCCCTACTCGACCTATTTTCTCGAACCCTGCCGCCGCAGGCAGGTCTACCTGCTGTTCGCGATCGCCGGCGGTGTGGTCGGCGGCATACAGTACATCCCCTATTTCGCCCATGAGAACTGGCTGGTGACGCGCTTCCTGGACAACGCCATCAGCTATCAGGGCACGATCCTGTTCGACCTGATCATGCGCCGGGAGTTCACCAACGCGATCTATGTCTTCGTCGTTGTGGTGCCCCTTCTCACCTCGTCCCTGCCGGGGATGCGGGTGTTCGGCGTGCTGATCTGTGGTGTCATTCTCGTGACCTATCTCTTCTTCCAGTTCGCCTATATCTCCGCGTTCTGTTTCGGCGCCGGGCTCATGTCGCTCTACCTGGTTCACCTGATCTTCCGCGAAACGCCCGCGGTGCCCGCCGCGGCCTGCCGGTGAGGCTCGCGACCCGCGAAGGGGCCCCGAGAGGAGCCTGCCTGCCGGCGCCCGGGCCTCCGGCGGCCGGGCGCCGAGAGTGCCTTGCACTCGCTCTCGGTGCTTGCTATGTGACAGCATCCACCGGCGCCCCGCGCCGGACCAGGCAGGCGCATAGCTCAGTTGGTAGAGCAGCTGACTCTTAATCAGCGGGTCCGGGGTTCGAGTCCCCGTGCGCCTACCAATAAAATCAAGGGGTTATGATGATCCGGCCCTAGCCCTCAAGCCCCATGGCCACCACCTGGAGCGCCGCCTCGGACATCCGCAGCTTGGCGTACGCAGCAAGGCCGCCGAGTATCTGCCGCCTCTGCATCAGTCGATCGCTGTCTGCACGCTGTAGAGGATCGCGCGGGAGGAGGAGACCATGCTCGGCGCCATAGCCGCGACGATCCTGAAGCTATGGCAGGATCGGGTGCCTGAGCACTACCGGTTCGAATGCGCCGAGGATGCGTTGTCATCCGCGAGCAGGGCGGGATAGAGGGGCGGCAGGGCGAGCGCCGCCAGGAAGGGCGCCCGAGAGCCTCACGTCAAGCTATGCCGCAAAGAGCCGCTTGCGCTGCTCGTGCGAGCTGCTATGACGGGCTGGGTATATTGACATTGGCAAGCAAAGATCCTGATTCAGCGGCCAGTGTGCACGCGTTGGTCATGGCCGGAATGATGCAAAGCCCTCCGCCTCCAATATCGAGCAAGGTAGCCGGTCAGGACTGATCTGTCGGTCAAGGAACGTTGGCCGATGCAGCTCTCGGCGAGGTCGGGATCGTGCGCGCCAATAGCCTATAGGGTTGCGGCGCTCGTCGCCAGGCGAGCGCTGAGCTGGCCGTCGGAGCTGGCAAGGGGGGAGGCATGGCCGAGAAGGTCGCGCTGATCACGGGCGTTACGGGGCAGGACGGGGCGCATCTGGCGCGGCTTCTGCTGGACAAAGGCTATGTGGTGCATGGCATCAAGCGGCGGTCATCCTCCTTCAATACGGCCCGCGTCGATGACCTCTATGTCGACCCGCACGAGCAGGAGACGCGCTTCTTCCTACATTATGGCGACCTGACCGACGCCACCAATCTCATCCGCCTGATGCAGGAGGTGCAGCCCACCGAGATCTACAATCTCGCGGCCCAGTCCCATGTCCAGGTGAGCTTCGAGACGCCGGAATACACGGCCAATGCGGATGCGCTCGGCACGCTCCGGCTGCTCGAAGCCATCCGCATTTTGCGTTTGGCGGACCGGGTGCGCTTCTACCAGGCCTCGACGTCCGAGCTCTTCGGCAAGGTGCAGGAGGTGCCCCAGCGCGAGACGACGCCCTTCTATCCGCGCTCACCCTATGCCGCCGCCAAGCTCTACGCCTATTGGATCACGGTCAACTATCGCGAGGCCTATGGCATGCACGCGTCCAACGGCATCCTCTTCAACCATGAGGGGCCAATGCGCGGCGAGACGTTCGTCACCCGCAAGATCACACGCGCCGTCGCCGCCCTCGAGCGCGGTCTGCAGAGCCGGCTCTATCTCGGCAATCTCGATGCCAAGCGCGACTGGGGGCATGCCAAGGACTTCGTCGAGGGCATGTGGCTGATGCTCCAGCAGCCCGAGCCCGACGACTATGTCCTCGCCACGGGCGAGCAGCACTCCGTGCGGGAGTTCGTCGAGACGGCCTTTGCGGAGGTTGGACGGACCATCGAGTGGCGGGGCGAGGGCGTCGACGAGGTCGGAATCGACGCGGCCACCGAGAAGGACCTCGTTCGGATCGACCCGCGCTACTTCCGCCCGACCGAGGTCGAGACGCTGCTCGGCGACCCGAGCAAGGCACGGGAGAAGCTCGGCTGGCGGCACAGGACGACCTTCAAGGAGCTGGTGGCGGAGATGGTGCGCGCGGATCTCGAGGCCGTCGCGCTCGAGAAGGATCGGCGCAACCGCGAGGGGCTGTGAGGAGCTTGGAGCAGGGAGCGCGGAGCAGGGAGCAGGGGCGGATGGCGGAGGAGGTTTATACGCTCACAGGCAAGCGGGTCTGGGTTGCGGGGCACCGGGGCATGGTGGGTGCAGCGCTCGTGCGCCGGCTCGCCGGGGAGGATTGCGAGATTCTCACGGCCGGGCGGGAGGCGCTGGACCTCACACGCCAGGACGCCGTGGAGCGCTGGATGGCCGAGGCACGGCCCGAGGCCGTGTTCGTCGCGGCGGCCAGGGTCGGCGGCATCGTCGCCAACGACACGTACCCTGCCGACTTCCTCTACGACAATCTCATGATCGAGGCGAACATCATCCATGCCGCCTGGCGGTCCGGGGTGGAGAAGCTGCTGTTCCTGGGCTCCTCCTGCATCTACCCCAAGCTCGCCCCGCAGCCGATCCCGGAGGATGCGCTGCTCACCGGCCCGCTCGAGCCCACCAACGAGTGGTACGCCATCGCCAAGATCGCCGGCATAAAGCTGGCCCAAGCCTATCGCCGCCAGCACGGATGCGACTTCATCTCCGCCATGCCGACCAATCTCTATGGCCCCGGCGACAATTTCGATCTGGAGACCAGCCACGTGATCCCGGCGCTCATGCGCAAGGCGCACGAGGCGAAGATGGCCGGCGCCCCGGAGATGGTGATGTGGGGAACGGGCACGCCCCGGCGCGAGTTCCTGCATGTGGACGATTGCGCCGATGCGCTGGTGCACCTCATGAAAGTCTATTCGGGCGAGAGCCACGTCAATGTCGGCTCCGGAGAGGACATCACCATTCGCGATCTGGTCGAAGCCATTGCTCAGGTCGTGGGCTTCGAGGGCCGGATCGTCAACGATCCCTCCCGCCCCGACGGCACGCCGCGAAAACTCATGAGTGCAGGCAAGCTGAAGGCCCTCGGATGGCGGCCGAAGATCGACCTCACCGAGGGTCTTCGCGGGACGTACGAGTGGTATCTGGAGAATGTGGTGGGGGCGGCGCCTGCCGGCGCGTGACACGCCTCGTCGGCTATCCGCCGGGCGTCACTTCCGGCCGGCTTCGCGCCGAGGCCATGGCCTTGCCGGACACCTCGTCGAGCATCGCGCTCCAGGCGCAGACGGCAATCGCCTTCTCGAAACGCTGATCGAGCAAGGCCCGGGCGCGCCGTCCCATGGCCTCGCAGCGCCCGGGATCTTGGGCGAGCGCGCGGATACGGCTCGCGAGCGCTTCCCCGTCGCCGGGCTCTACGGTGAGACCGCAATCATGCTCGGCAAGCAGCCGCGGGATCTCGCCATCGAGGTCGCCGACGAAGATCGTCGCTCGCCCGGCCGCCGCGACGCCATAGAACTTGCTCGGCACGATCAGCCCCTCGAACTCGGGGCGCAGCGTCACGAGATGCACGTCGGCAACCGAGAGGCTCTCGGCCAATGCCTCCCGCGGCTGATAGGGCTTGAGCAGGACATTGGAGAGCCCTCGCTGCTCGACCTCTTTTGCGAGCATTGCGTGCAAGGCTCCCCCGCCGATGAACAGGAAGACGATTTCGGGCTCGGCGTCCTTCGTCTCTCCGCTCGCACCTCTCCCATCGTGCAAGAGCGCCATGGCCTCGAGAAGGGTCGCCAGATCATGCACGCGTCCGAGATTGCCGGAGTAGCCGACGACGAACTTGCCTTCGAGCCCCCATGCCGTTCTCAGCCGATTCGCCTTGTGCGGGACGGGGCGCACCAGATGTCCGTCCTGCCAGTTCGGGATGACGCGGATTTGCGCCTCGGCAACGCCTTCTTCACGCAGATGCGCCGCCATCCGATCGCCGAGAGCCACGTTCATCGCGGCCGCCCGGAGCGAACGATTGCGCAGGGCTCTCAGAAGCCCCAACAGAGGCCTTGCGGCCCGCCCCCCAACGCCCGCGGCTTCAGCGACCTCGGGGAACGCATCCTGCAACCAGTTGACGAGCCGCGCCCCGCGCAAACGGGCGACAATCGCCACCGGAATGGAGAGGAGTGGCGGGTCCGTCTTGGCGACGATGACATCGCCCTTGCGCGCCAGTCGCCAAAGCTGCCAGGTGGCGGAGAGATAGAAGGTCAGATAGTCGACCGCCCGCACAAGAAGCCGGCCCCGCCCGAAGCGGGTGGTCGCGATGCGGTGAACCTCCACCCCGCGGACCGTCTCGCGGGCTGGCAATTGCGCGCGCGCATCGTCATAGCGCTGCCGGCTGGTGATGACGCGCACCTCCCGCCCTTCCTCGGCCAAAGAAAAAGCCAGATCGGAGAGGATCTGGCTCGTCGCCGAATGGTCGGGATGGAAGAAGCGGTTGAGGAAGATGGGCCTCATAGGGCCTTCCGGGGCCGATCGGCTTGGCGAGCTTCGGATATTCAACCCTGCGTCAGATCTGCCAACCGCGTATGTCTATGGGTGGGGCAGCCTCGACGCGCTCCGCCACGAAATCGTGGTCGCGAACGAACACCGTATTGCTTGCCATTTCGGAAGCGGCGCGATGCTGCAGGCGCCGTTCGAAGGGAAAATAGACGTATTCCCGAAAGCCCCACTCTCGGAGGCGACCGCGCAGCGCCGTCTCATCGAAGCCGTATCTCGCGCCGCCGCCCATCAGCTCCATGATGACGCACCGCAACTCGGGGTTTTCGAGTGTGGCCGTGGCGCCGTCGATGACCGCAGTTTCGTACCCCTCCACATCGATCTTCATGACAACCGGGCATTTGGCCCGAAGGACCGTGTCGAGTGTCGTCACCTGAACCGTTTGGCCGCCCGTGGTGTCGGTGCCCGCGATGACGTGGTTGATCGTGTCCTGCCCGATGGAAAACGTCACCTGCCCGGCTTCCGCGCCCAGCGCTCTTCGGTGTGCTTCGACTTGTGCCGTCAGGCCGTTCAGCTGGACGTTTCGTTGTAGCCATCCGAAAGCCTCCGGGTCCGGCTCGAACGCAATCCCGTTCGCTCCTGCCCCCCCACACGCCAAGAGTGTATAAGAGCCTATATTCGCGCCAACGTCGACGAAGAGATCGCCTGGACGCAACAGATGGAGCACGAGAGCCATGTCCTCGAACTCGTGCAATCCGACATAAACATTGCCAGTCGCACCGGTCATGCCTGGCCGGGCGAGCAGGACCGTACCATTTGCGAAATCGACGACGACGGGGCCGGGCACGAGACGCGCACCGATCTGCCAACGCACGAACCGCATCAGGTTCGCCAGAACGCGCCCCCGGCTCAGCGGGTGCCTGGCAAGAAAATGAACGGTATTGACAAGCCCCATCCGGGTCACTCCTCCCGACGAACCACCCAGCTCCCCATCACGATCCCGTCCATCCGCGTACAAAGCAAGCAGCCCGAATGATTGCCAGAGGACCGGTCATCAAGAAACAACCTCGAGCCCCCTAGCGCCCGTGAGCTTGCGATCCGCCGTCACCAACGCCAAGCCGAGGCAGCGGGCCGTGGCAGCGATAAAGCGGTCGGCGGGATCCCAATGGGGCAGGTCGAGGCGCTGGCTTTCGATGACGATCTGTCGCGTAATGGCGGCCTCGCGCATGGGGGCGCGCTGCAAGGCCCTGTCGAGCCACTCATAGGGATCGCCTTCAACCACAAGCCTGTTCTTGCGCACCAGGGTGAGGAATTCCCACAGGCTGATCGGCGAGAGCCACAACTCATTCTTCCGATCCGCCAGGGCGGCGGCGATACGCTCGCCAAGCTTTTCAGGCGCGGCCAGAGCCCATATCCAGATGTGGGTATCGAGCAAGAGCTTCACGGCCGCCTCCTTATCCGGCGCCCGGCCGGCATGCGCGCCCGGCGGCTCATTCTTCGGGCGCCAGCCACTCGTCCTCGGCAAGGGCCGGCGCCTCGACGATATCGCCCCTGATCTCGAGCGTGCCCTTCATGGCCCCCATCCAATCCGCCCCTTGCTCAGGAGGCGGGGGCGGGACAATCTCGGCGACCGGCTCGCCGCGCCGCGTGACGAGGATGGGCTGTCCGGTTCGCCGCACGCGCTCCAGCACCGCCAGACAGGTGGCCTTGAACTTCGATATGGCAATCTCTTCCATGGACCATACAGTGCCATGGTCATGGACCATGGTCAACGTGCACCTCCGGGGGGCGCCCTGTCTGCTACCTTCGCCCGACGGCCAAGAGCCCAAGCTGATACAGGAGGTTCAGCCGCCGCGTCCCCCTTCCCGCCCTACCACCCGGCTCCCCATCACCATCCCATCCATCCTCGTGCGCAGGAAGGAGTCGAGCGCCTCCTCGGGCCAGCAGACGGCAGACGACGGGCTCGCTGCCGTTGAGGCCTGAGTTCAGAACCGTGGGACCGTTCGCCTTGTCATGTGCCGGCGGAGTGCTCAGGCCGCGGTGCAAAGCGTTGCGCACACGCATATGTCGTGTTACACGCGAGTTGCGTGCCACCAGAGCCGCGAGAGTGCACACCGCCATGAAACAGAACATCACCCTGTCCGTCGAGCAGGAGCTGCTGCGCAAGGCCCGCGTGCTGGCGGCCGAGCGCGGCACCTCCGTGAGCGCCCTGCTCAGCGAGGAGTTGCGCCGCCTTGTCGAGGATGCCGAGCGTTATCAGTCCGCGAAGCGGCAAGCCCTGGCCGAGCTCGAACGCGGCTTCCATCTCGGCGGCCGGCCCGCGCCGAGGGACGCGCTCCATGAGCGATAGGGCATTCGTGGACACCAACATCCTCATCTATGCCTACGACCGGGACGCCGGAGAGAAACATGACCGCGCAGCGGACGTGATCCGCGATCTGTGGCGGACGGGGCGCGGCGTTCTCAGCACACAGGTGATGCAGGAGTTCTATGTCAACGTCACCGCCAAGATGCCGGCCCCGCTCGCGGCCGCGACGGCCCGCGCCATCCTCTCGCGCTATCTGGCCTGGCGGGTCGAGGCCATAACACCAGAGCAGGCGATCGAGGCTTCGGAGGTTGCAGAACGCTATCGTCTGTCCTATTGGGACGGCCTCATCGTGACCTCTGCCGCCCATGCCCGCTGCGAGCACCTGCTGACCGAGGATCTCAACCACGGCCAGTTGATCGAAGGCGTGCGCATAACCAATCCGTTTCGCGATTGACGGCCGCTCACCGCTGCCGCTCTGTGCCATCAGAACGTCGGCTGCCCTTGTTTCAAGCGGACCAAAGCCCTATTCTCCCCTTGGAACAGCCTAGTCTGGCTAGACAGGAGAGAACCATGAACCGATGGGCGCTTCAGGATGCCAAGTCGCGCCTCAGCGAGCTTGTGAAATCCGCCGCAACCGATGGGCCGCAGGAGATTACGGTCAGGGGTAAGCCGGCTGTCGTCGTGCTCTCGACGGCCACTTACGAGCGCCTGAAAGGCCGAAAACCCCGATTTGTCGATTTTGTCCGCAACTCGCCTCTGATGGACAGTGCGATCGATCTCACGCGCGATCGCTCGCCCGTCCGTGAGGTTGATCTATGAGTTATCTCATCGATACCAACGTCATCTCGGAGTTGATCCGGCCCCGGCCTGAACCCAAGGTGTTGGCCTGGTTCGATGCCACGCCCGATGAGGCCCTTCACATCAGCGTGCTGACGGTGGGTGAAATCCGCAAAGGCGCCGAGAAGCTGGCAGACAAGGCGCGCCGTGAAAGGCTGCGCCTCTGGCTTGAGAATGAGGTGCCGCGCTGGTTCGAGGGGCGCATCCTCCCTCTCACCCTCGCCGTGGCCGAGCGGTGGGGCCGACTTCTGGCTCAGTTGGAGAAAACGCCCACGGCAATCGACAGCCTGCTCGCTGCCACCGCCCTGCATCACGAGCTTCGCATTGTCACGCGCAATGAGCGCGACTTCGTCTTTCCGGGTCTCGAGGTGGTCAATCCGTGGGTTGCGTGAAGCCTTGGCGAAGCGCGACCAGGTGATCGTGCTTTCATCACCGTTTTCTCC
>JALUTE010000239.1 GCA_027058255.1 Methyloligella sp.
CTGGCGGCGCATGCGGGCTGGTCGTTCGGTGAACTTGTTCGCTGGATCGTGGAGGACGCTTCTTGCAACCGTTAGCCGGTGCTGGACAACGGACTGGAAAGCAGGAGAGCTGGCGCATTCACCCCCTCTCGCAGGGCTGGGAGGTGGGCGACGCGCCCGTTGTCGCGCCTCGGCCGCTTCGGCGCGGCCGAGGCGGCCAGAGCGGCATTTGGGCGTGGCGCGTGGCGGGGCTGGGCCTTCTGGTGATCGCTCTTCTCGCCGGTGCCGTGCACATGCATCGCCTTGCCGAGGGCGCGCCCGGTCTCGGCGACCGGCTGAACGGCCTGCTGGTCCGGGCAGGGCTCGGGGTCAATCAGGTCTGGCTCATGGGCCATGGGGCAACGCCTGCCGACGACATATTCGCGGCGCTGGCGCTCGATGAGGCGGGTGCGCTTCCCACTTATGACGTCGCGGCCGCCCGGCGGCGCATCGAGGCCCTGCCATGGGTGGCCCGGGCCTCGCTCACGCGCCTGCTGCCCGACACCCTCGATGTGCGCATCGTCGAGCGCACGCCCTATGCCGTCTGGCGGCGCGGCGACCGCTTCGATCTGATCGATGCGGAGGGGCGGGTGCTCGGCCCCGTGCCGGCGGGAGCGCGCACCGATCTGCCGCTTGTTGTGGGCGCGGGCGCGGCGCGCGAGGCCCGGGCCCTGCTTGCCATGCTCGCCGACCATCCCGCCCTGCGCGACAATCTCTCCGCGGCCATCCGCGTGGGCGGGCGGCGCTGGACATTGCGGCTCGTCACCGGCCCGGACATTCTGCTGCCTGCCGACAAGCCGCGCCGCGCCTTGCGCCTGCTCGCATCGCTCGAAGCGCGCCATCGCCTTCTCGACCGGGCGATCGTCGCGGTCGATCTCAGAATCCCGGGCAAGATCGCCCTGCGCCTGCCGAAGGGGCTGGCGGATCGCATCCGCCCCGCGCCGCGCATCGGTGCCGGCACGGGCAGCCTCGCGCCAGCCGGGCGCTCGAAAGGGCAGGGGTGAGGCCATGGGAGCGCGGGGAAGCGGGGCCATGCGGGCAAATGGCTTGAGAAGGGGCGAGCGGGTCGTGACGGTGCTGGACATCGGCACGGCCAAGATCTGCTGCCTGATCGTCGCGCTCGTCGCGGACCCGGAGCACTCTGGCGGCGCCCTGGGGGTGGGCGAGCAGGGGCGCTTGCCCGCCCGTCTTCTGGGCTTCGGCCATCAACGCTCCCAGGGCATCAAGGCCGGGGTCGTCGTCGATCTCGATGCCGCCGAGCGCGAGATTCGCGCAACCGTCGCCAAGGCGGAGCGCGCCGCCGGCGTCACTGTGGACGAGGTGGTGATCTCGGTCTCCTGCGGTCGGGTCCGCTCGCGCAATTTCTCCGCCAGCGCGCCCGTCGGCGGGCGGACGGTCTCCGATGGCGACATCGAGCGGGTGCGCGCCGCCGGGCGCAGCTTCGCCGAGGCGGATGGCCGCAAGGTTCTCCATCTTTTCGAGATCGGCTACGGCCTCGACGGCGTCGGTGGCATTCGCGAGCCGCGCGGCCTCGCCGGCCGGGAGCTGAGCGTCGACCTGCACGCGGTGACCGTGGACGAGTCGCCGCTGCGCAACCTGCTTCTCCTGGTCGAGCGCTGCCATCTCACGGTCTCGGGGCTCGTTGCGGCCCCCTATGCCAGCGGTCTTGCGGCGGTCACGCGCGAGGAGGCGCGTCTCGGCGTGGCCTGTCTCGATCTCGGCGCCGGCACCACCACGCTCTCGGTCTTCGCGGAAGGGCATTTCGTCTATTCCGACATCATCGCCATTGGCGGCAATCACATCACCTTCGACATCGCCCGCGCCCTCTCGACCCCCCTATACGAGGCCGAGCGAATCAAGACGCTTTATGGCAGTCTGGTGCATGCGAGCTCGGATGCCCATGAGAGCATCTCCTACCCGGTGGTCGGCGAGGACGAGGTGAGCCTGTGGCACACGAGCAAGGAGGAGATCGGCGCCCTGGTGCGGGCCAGGGTGGCGAACATGCTGGAGGTGATGCGCGACCGCCTGGAGGAGAGCGGTTTCGGGCCCTACGCCGGAGAGCGGGTGGTGCTGACGGGCGGGGCGAGCCTTCTGGCGGGGCTCGAGCCGTTCGCCGCCGGGCTGCTGGGGCGCACGGTCCGGATCGGTGCGCCGCGCCCCATCGGCGCCATGCCGTCGAGTCTGGCCGGGCCCGCCTTCTCCACCGTCATCGGCCTTCTTCACGCGCTTCTCGTACCGGGTGCCAGCGTGATGGCCTATGCGGACCGGAAGGTGCTCAGGGCGGGCGCAGGCTATTGGAGCGATGTGCGGGCGTGGCTGACGGAGAGCTTTTGAGCGCGGCCCGGCGGCAGGCAGGCGGGGCCTGCGGCAATGCGCGGGGCGAGAGCGGGCGCCTCGGCCTGGGCGGGCATCGCGGTGGCGGGCTGCCGGCCCGCGAGTGCGGAGGCGGGCGCAGCGCCAGGGAGCACCGCCGCGGACCATTGGAACGAACGACGACGCGAGGCCACACATGATCAATCTGGAGCTTCCGAACCTGACCACGCTCAAGCCGAGAATCGTGGTCGTCGGGGTGGGCGGTGCCGGCGGCAACGCCATCAACAACATGATCGCGGCCGGAATCGAGGGCGTCGATTTCGTCGCCGCCAACACCGATGCCCAGGCGCTGGCCATGTCGAGCGCGGAGCAGCGCCTGCAGCTCGGCGTCAACCTGACCGAGGGGCTCGGCGCCGGCTCCAAGCCGGAGATCGGCGAGGCGGCGGCCGAGGAGGCGGCGGACGAGATACGCTCCACCCTCGAGGGCGCCAACATGGTGTTCATCGCCGCCGGCATGGGCGGGGGAACCGGCACCGGCGCGGCAAGCGTTCTGGCGCGCATCTCCAGGGAGCTCGACATCCTCACCGTCGGCGTCGTCACCAAGCCCTTCCATTTCGAGGGCAACCGGCGCATGCGCGTGGCCGAGGCGGGTATCGAGGAGCTGCGCAAGAACGTGGACACGCTCATCGTGATCCCGAATCAGAATCTCTTCCGCATTGCGGACGCCAAGACCACCTTCGCCGAGGCTTTCGTGCTTGCGGACCGGGTGCTGCATGCGGGCATCGCCTGCATCACCGACCTCATCGTGCGCAACGGCCTCATCAATCTCGACTTCGCCGATATCGAGACCATCATGAAGGACATGGGCACCGCCATGATGGGCACCGGCGAGGCGGAAGGCGAGGATCGGGCCCGCAAGGCCGCGGAGATGGCCATCGCCAACCCGCTGCTCGATGACATCTCGCTGCGCGGGGCCAAGGGCCTGCTGGTCAGCATCACCGGCAGCCCCAGCCTGACCCTGGTCGAGTTCGATGCCGCCGCCAACCGGGTGCGCGAGGAGGTGGACCCGGACGCCAACATCATTGTCGGCACGGCGTTCGACCCGGCGATGGAGGACAAGGTGCGGGTTTCGATCGTGGCATCGGGCCTGCGGGCTGCGGGCGACGCGCGCGCCAATGCGCCCGCCTCGCCCGGGAAGGCGAGCGCCCCGGCCCCGGAGGGGGCAGGCACGGCCCCGAATGGCGCCTCTGCCGCCAGGGGCACCGGCGCGGCTGCCGGCCAGGGCGCAACGCAGCCCGCGCCGGCGCCGGCCCGGCCCGCGGGAGGGGGCGCCAGCCCCGCGCCTGCCGGCCCGCCGCCCGCCAATCCAGGCAGAGCGCCAGCCTCCACCTCCGGGCGGGCGCGCAGCGGCGGCGAGCTCAAGCGCCGCCTCTCCGAGGCCATCGCTCAGGGTGGCAAGGCGGAGGGGACGGCTGGCGAGCGCCCGCCCGAGCCATCCCGGCCGGCAAGCGGGGCCGAAATGATGGGCCATCAGGCACAGGGTGGTGTGCGCATCACCGAGGGCCCGCCGCGCCATCTTGCGGCCGAGCCACCCGTGACCGCATCGCGCCCGCCCGCTTCGGCACCGTCCGCGCGGGATGAGGAGCCGAGCTTCACACCCGCCCCGCCGGCTCGCACGCGCAAGGGCGCGCCGCGCATGCCCTCGGTCGAGGATTTCCCGAGCGTCGGCCAGCGCGAGTACCGGGCCAAGGCGGCCAAGGGCGAGGCGGGCGCCGACGCGGCGCCGAAAAAGGCCGAGAAGAAACGCAAGACCGGCTTTTTCGGGCGCTTGACCGGTGCCGGACGGATGCGGCGGGAGAGTGATTCGCCCGATGCCGCAGGCGCGCCCGGCGGTGATGGTGCCCGTGGAGCGGGGGCTGCGCGCCGGCCGGGGGCACGCGAGAGCGCCAAGCCGGCCCCGCGCGATGCCGATCGGGGAGCGGGTGCCGGGCGCGCCCCCGCGCGGCAGGAGGTTCGCACCCCCGTCGCTGACGATCTGCCCTTCGATCTGACCGAAGAGCAACGCATTGAAATGCCAAGCGTTTTGCGGAAAGGGGCGAAGCCCTAGCGGGCCGCCCCCGCA
>JALUTE010000240.1 GCA_027058255.1 Methyloligella sp.
CCTGCTGCCTGTCGTCGGCATCAAGTCGGTCTCCATCGGGGCGGCGACCCAGGCGATCTGCCAGGGCAATGCCGGCAATATCGAGGTCGCGATGATGCTGGACACCACGGGATCCATGGGGTCCCGCAACAAGCTGCGCGACCTGAAGCTGGCGGCCAAGGATCTCATCCAGATCGTGATTCAGAGCAATCAGACCCGCTACAAGCAGCGTGTGGCGCTCGCGCCCTTCGCCCATGCGGTCAATGTGGGCCGCACCTATTTCGACCGGGTAACCGGTGGCGGGCCCAACAACGACCCTGATGGCGACGGCTATATCAATACCCCCAAATGCAACGACTGGCTCGCCAGATACAAGTCTGCAACCTCTCGCAAGAAGAGAAAGAAGTACAAGAAGAAGCTGGACAAGAATTGCCGCGTTCAGCAGACGAACTATTCGCCATGCGTCGTGGAGCGCCCCGGCGCGGCGGCCTTCCGCGACGATGCGCCCGGGCCAGGAAAATATCTCGGCATCTATGACGTGAAGCGGAGCACATCGGCGAACTACTACATCCGGAGGTACAAGTACTCCTGCTCTCCGCGCCAGTCGATCATGCCGCTCACCAATGACAAGGTGAAACTCGGCCGGGTGATCGACAGCTTCACGGCCTCCGGTTGGACGGCCGGGCACCTCGGCACGGCGTGGGCCTGGTACCTGCTCTCGCCCAAATGGTCCACCGTCTGGCCGGTTGGCTCCAAGCCCGATCCCTATGGCACGAAGGATCTGACCAAGATCGCGATCCTCATGACCGACGGCGAGTACAACACGTGGTACGAGGCCGGCAATGGCGACTCGTTCGCTCAGGCCCTGAAGCTGTGCGCCAACATGAAGACCGCCGGCATCACGGTCTACACGGTCGGTTTCGCCTTGCGCAACGGGCGGGCAATCAACACGCTGAAGGCCTGCGCCACGACCCAGAAGAAGCATTTCTTCCTGGCGAACAACGGCAATGAGCTCAGGCAAGCCTTCCGCACCATCGGCTATCAGATCGCCAAGCTGCGCCTGAGCAAATAGTCGCAGCCGCGGAGGGGCGGCCAGGAACAGGCAGGAGAGCCCGGGGAGCGCCGACAAGGCGCTCCCCTTTGCTGTTCATTGTCGGCTAGGATGCCGCGCTGGCGGGAATGAGCGAAGAGGCGACGGCATGGCAGGCAGGGATGGGCGCAGCGGGCCGGGCTTCGGCATCTACGTGCATTGGCCCTGGTGCCAGTCCAAATGCCCCTATTGCGATTTCAACTCCCATGTGGCGCGCGCAGGCTCCGGCCAGGCGGACAGGCGCGAGGCCGCCTGGCGCGATGCCATCGGCGCCGAGCTCGCCCATATGGCCACCTTGGCACCCGGCGCGACGGTGTCGAGCATCTTTTTCGGCGGCGGCACGCCCTCGCTCATGACGGCCGCCACGCTTGGGGCGGTGCTCGACCGGATCGCGGCCCTCTGGCCGGTGGCCGGCGACGCCGAAGTGACCCTGGAGGCCAATCCCACGAGCGCCGAGGCCGACCGCTTCGCCGGCTATCGCGCCGCCGGCGTCAACCGGATCTCGCTCGGCGTGCAAGCCCTCGACGATGCGGCGCTCGCGACGCTCGGGCGCAAGCACGATACACGGGCGGCCCTCGACGCCCTCCAGATGGCGCGGCGCCATTTTTCCCGCGTCTCCTTCGATCTCATCTATGCGCGGCCGAACCAGTCCATCCCCGCCTGGCAGGGCGAGCTTGCCCGCGCCCTTGCCCTCAACCCCGATCATCTCTCGCTCTATCAGCTCACCATCGAGGCGGGCACGCCCTTTGCCGCGCTGCATGCGCGCGGCCAGCTCGCCGTTCCCGAGCCCGAGATCGCCGAGACGTTCTATACCGTGACACAAGAGATGTGCGAGGCGGCGGGTCTGGCCGCCTATGAGGTGTCCAACCATGCCACGCAGGGAGCAGAGAGCCGACACAACCTGCTCTACTGGCGGGCCGGGGACTGGGCCGGCGTGGGGCCCGGAGCCCATGGACGGCTCACGGTGGACGGGACGCGGCTCGCGCTTGCCACCGAGCGCCATCCGAACGCCTGGATGGAGGCCGTCGCCCGGCGCGGCCATGGGCTCGTGGAGCGCACGGCGATGACCCGGGAGGCGGCGGCGGACGAGATGCTGCTCATGGGGCTGCGGCTCGCCGAGGGGCTCGATCTCGGCGCCCTCGCGCAGCGCACGGGGCTTGCCCCGGCGGCGGACGTCATCGCCGGGCTCGAGAGGGCGCGTCTCGTGCACCGCCCCTCGCCCGAGCGTCTTGCGGTGACGGCCCGCGGGCGCATGGTCATGAACCGGATCGTGCTGGAGCTCGCGAGCGCACTCGGCCCGGCCTGCGATTTGCCGGCCGCCCCGCGCATCCGGAGCATCGGTCAGGGTATCCGCCAGGGCATCCGTTGAAGACAGGCCATCCGTCGAAGCCGGGGCATCAGTTGAAGGCGGGTGCCGGCCGGAAGGCATCGGTGCGGGAGATCTGCGCCGGCCCGAACACGCTCGGCGCCGGGTCGATGACGCGGGGGCCGAAGCGCTGGACCTCGAGGATCGCGAAACCGCGCTCGGACGTGCCATCGCCGTGGAGCCGGAAGAGGCCATCGACGCCGGCAAAACCGCTGATGCGGGTGAGATTGGCCGGGGTGTAGCGCTGGCCGGGCGGATTGTTGGCGAGCGCCATGGCAAGGCTCACCGCGTCATAGGCCAGGCTGGCGATGCGCGGGGGCACGGTGCCGTAGGTCTTGGCATAGCGCTGCGTGAAGGCGCGCCAGCCGCGCGGGTCCGGCGCGGCATACCAGCCGCCGATCAGCGGCTTCTCGCGCCCGATATTGGCATAGTCCCAGTCGCCCGTGCCGATGAGCTTCACCTGCTTGGTGTCGATCTCGAAATAGGGCATGAGCTGGGCCATGGTGGGCATGGTGTCGGCCCCGCCGGGAATGAACAGGGCGTCGATGGGCGCGCCGGCGCTTTGCGCGTTCACCATCGCCGCCTTGATCCGGCGCACGGGGTCGAGCATGCCATTGGCGTCGAGCGGATAGTATTCGAGCGCGGCAAGGCGCCCGCCCGCCTGGCTCACTGCCTGCCGGAAGGCGGCCTCAACCACGCGGCCATAGGCGGTCTTGGGGATGAGGGCTGCGAAGGTGCCGCGCCCCTGCCCGGCCGTGTAGGACACGATACGCGGCACGTCCTGTCCTGCGAGGAAGCTCAGGAGATAGACGCCGCGCCCGGCCACGGACCGGTCGGAGGAGAAGGCGATCATGGGAACGCCGGCGGCGCGGGTCACCGCGGCCGCGGCCGCGACCGATTTGGAGAAGAGCGGCCCGATCACGAGCTCCGCGCCGTGGCGCACCGCACTCTCGGCCGCTGCGCGCGCGCCCTCGGGCGTGCCCTTGGTGTCGCGCGCGATGAGGACGACCGAAGGATTGTCGAACTCGAAGACGGCGAGCTCACCGGCCTGCTTCAGGCCCTTGGCGATCTTCGCCGTGCCGCCCTTGGCGGTCAGCGGCAACAGAAGCGCAATCTTGACGCGTCCGCGCTTCTCGAGCGGCCCCGCGGTCGAGGCCGCCGGGCCTTGCGGGCTCACCGCCGCGGTCGTTCCCGGAACGGCTCCGCCCCCGGCCGCACAGCCCGAGAGCAGGGCAAGGCCGCCCAGCGCGCACAGGGCGTGGCGCAAGCGCTGCCCGATCGGCGTCGATCCCTTGATGAGCCCCATATCCCTCCACTCGCACAGCGATCTCGGAGACGGTCCCGCCCTCGACCTCGGCATACGGTCCTTCTCCATGCCATTCGCCATGCTGGAGAGGAACGCCGGAACGGCAACGCCTGTGCCCGCCCGCGAAGGACCTTCATAATGGGAGACTGTGACCGGAACGTGGTAATACCCCGTAGGCATTTCATAGAGATTCGCCGCCTATTGCAAGACCAACATTGGTCTCGCGAGGGCGCGCGGTCAGCAGGCATGCATCGGCCATGGCTCGGCAAGAGGACAGAACGGACCCGGCACGGGCCGGACGCGGCGACCATGCACCCGATCTCGGCGCGCGCGTCGGCGAGGCCGTCGACGCCCTCCTGGCGCGGCCCCTGGCGCCGGGGCTCTATGTGGTCGCGACGCCGATCGGCCATCTGGGCGACATCTCCTTGCGGGCGCTCGCCGTGCTCGCCGAAGCGGATGCGATCTATTGCGAGGACACGCGGGTGAGCCGGAAACTGCTCGATGCCTATGGCATCCGGCGCAAGCTCGAGACCTATCACGAGCACAATGCCGAGGCGGAGCGCCCGCGCATTCTCGCCCGGCTCGCGGAGGGGGCGCGCATCGCCCTCATCTCGGATGCCGGAACGCCGCTCATATCCGATCCGGGCTACAAGCTCGTTCGCGAGGCCCGGGCCGCGGG
>JALUTE010000241.1 GCA_027058255.1 Methyloligella sp.
GCAGCTTGAAGGATGGCACCGCGATCACCACGAGAATGGCGATCGGCACCACGGTCCAGGCGACCTCGAGCAGCGTGTTGTGGGTCGTCTTGGAGGGATTGGGATTGGCCTTCTCGTTGAAGCGCAGAATGACGATCACCAGAAGGGCCAACACGAACAGGGAAATGACCGAGATGATGACCAGCAGGAAATTGTGGAAGCTGTGCATCTGCTCGGCCACGGGCGTGACCGCCTCCTGCATGCCCATCTGGTAGGGCCGCGGCTCGCCGGCCGCGGCCAACGCGCCGGCCGGTGCGACCATGCCGCCAACCGACCCCATGAGTGCACCCATCACCGCCGTCAGGGTGGGAAGGCCGCACACGCGCAAGACCCCCTTGACCATCGCCTCGCTCCTCGTCTTGTAGCCGAATTGTCTGTTCCCGTGCGCCGTCACCCGCGCGAAATTCCCCCGGGACGTTTGGCGCGCATACCGGCCTCTTCCGGCACGGCGACATGATTGTGCTCCCCGTGCCTCGCACCGCCGCGGGCCTTATCGGGAAAGGCCGATCCGGCCTGCGGTGGAAGGCTCGGTCGCGAGCGCACACGCCCCACATTCACCACAAAGCACGAGCCGCCGCCTTGACACAACCCGGCATGCATGCGGCATTTCTTCGCGCGGATTGCCGCACGCGCCGGGGCGGCCGGGCCGAGCGCGCAAGCGGCGCTCCACGCTGGCCATAGCGCCTTGAGAAGCGCTGTGGGCGGGGTCCCATTTTGGCCCCAATCGGAGCGGAGAGAAGCGGAGATTCGACCGGCAGGGCATGCGGGCCAGACGTGCTAGGCTTGCCGGGCGATTCGGCGAAGGCACCCGATGGACGAGGACGCACGCACGCCATGAGATGCACCGACACACCGTCGCGCTTCGATGCCGGGGCGCGGCCCATCGCCTGCGCGCCCCCCCGGCGCAGTGCGGCGCCCGCCGCCGCGGGCCTGGCGGCGACGCTCGCCATGGTGTTGGGCCTGGCCCTGTCGCTCTTGCCCGCATCGGCGCCGGCCGCTCTCGCCCAGTCGGGCGCAGTGCGCGCCCAATATGGCGACTGGCAGCTTGTCTGCAAGAAGCGGGCGGGCACCTCCCGCGAGATCTGCGCCCTGGTGCAGAGCGTCATCGCCGAGGACCGGCCGAATGTGGGGCTCACCGTCTATTTCCAGAAATACACCGACGGCACCCGCGTGCTCCGTGTGTTTGCGCCGCTCGGCGTGCTGCTGCCCACCGGCCTCGGCCTCAAGATCGACAATACCGATGTGGGCCACGCCCCCTTCCTGCGCTGCCACACCTTCGCCTGCTACGCCCAGGTGGTGGTCGATGACGGCCTGATCGCCAAGCTCAAGTCGGGCAAGACGGCCCTCTTCATCATCTTCCAGACGGAGGAGGCCGGCATCGGCATTCCCGTCTCCCTCAAGGGCTTCAAGACGGGGCTCGCCAAGCTCCGGTAACGCGCGCGACGTGCGTCGGATCGGCGGGCTTGGGGGTGAGACCCGCCCGCGCTACATGTCTGGCCCATGCAGAAGTCACCACCAGAGCGCCACGACGCGCCGCCCACCGGTTTTGCCGTTCGGGTTGCCTTCTATTTCGGCGCCATCTTCCTGCTGGTCGGCAGCTACACCCCCTATTTCCCCGTCTGGCTCGACTGGCGGGGCATGAGCGAGACCGAGATCAGCCTGATCTTCGCAACGCCGCTCGTGGTGCGCATCGCCTTCACGCCGGCGATTTCCTTCGCCGCCGACCGGCTGGGCGATCCGCGTCGCATTCTCGTCGCGCTGTCCTGGGGCACCCTGCTCACCTTGGCGGCTCTCGGCTGGACGAGCGGATTCTGGAGCATATTCGCCCTTTCCGTCGTCTTTGCCCTCTTCTGGACCAGCGTCATTCCCCTGACCGAGACGGTGGCCATGGACGGTGTCAAACGCGCCGGGCTCGACTATGGCCGGATGCGGCTCTGGGGCTCGCTCACCTTCATTCTGGCGAGCTCGGGCGGCGGCCTCGTGCTCGAGCGCTGGGGCAGCCCCTCGGCACTGGGCCTGCTCGTGGGTGCGGCGCTCGTTCTCGTGGCAGGCGCCCATCTCCTGCCTCGCCCGCGCGGACACGGCCGGCTCGAGGCCGCCACCTCGCCGCCGCGCATCCGCCTCGCCGACGCGGCGGCGCTCCTGCGCTCCGGGCCATTTCTGCTCTTCCTCGCAGCCACCAGTGCGATCCAGGCCGGCCATGGCGTCTACTACACCTTCGCGACCCTGCATTGGCGCGTCCTCGACATCCCGGACAGCACCATCGGCGCCCTGTGGGCGACGGGCGTGATCGCGGAGATCGTGCTGTTCGCCTGGTCGGGATGGGCGGTCGCCCGCCTGGGGCCGGGCCGGCTCATCCTGCTCGGAGCGCTGGCGGCGGTGCTGCGCTGGGCGGTCATGGCGCTCGACCCGCCCCTGGCCGTGCTCTTTCCGCTTCAGGTGCTCCACGCCTTCACTTATGGCACGGCGCATCTCGGCGCCATCCATCTGATTGCACGCACCGTTCCCGCGCCCCTCAGCGCCACGGCGCAGGGCCTCTATGCGTCCGTCACGTCGGGCCTTGCCATGGGCGGCGCCATGGCGCTCGCAGGCCCCCTCTACCGCGCCTATGCCGGCGGCGCCTATCTCGCCATGGCCGGGCTCGGCCTCGTCGCATGCGTGCTCACCCTCGCCCTCCTTCGCGCCATACGCCATCCCGCGGCCCGCTAGCCCGCCGCGCGCTGCTCGGGATAGAGGCCGAGCAGGCCCTCGCGACTCGCGGGACAGATGCCCCGCTCGGTGACGAGACCGGTGATCAGCCGCGCGGGCGTCACGTCGAAGGCGGGATTGGCGGCAGGGCTGCCGGGCGCGGCAATGGCGACGCGCACCACATCGCCCTGCTCCGTGCGCCCGGCCATCTCCAGCACCTCCTCGGGCCCGCGCTCCTCGATGGGAATGGCAAAACCGTCCTCCAGCGACCAGTCGATGGTGGAGAAGGGGAGCGCCACATAGAAGGGCACGCCGTTGTCGTGGGCCGCCAGGGCCTTCAGATAGGTTCCGATCTTGTTGGCGACATCGCCCCGCGCGGTGGTGCGGTCGGTGCCGACGAGGCAGATGTCCACCGCGCCGCGCTGCATGAGATGGCCGCCCGCATTGTCCACGATGATGGTGTGGGGCACCCCATGCTTGGCGAGCTCGAAGGCGGTCAGCGCCGCGCCCTGGTTGCGCGGGCGCGTCTCATCCACCCAGACATGCACGGCGATTCCGGCGTCATGGGCCTGATAGATGGGCGAGGTGGCCGTGCCCCAATCCACGCAGGCGAGCCAGCCGGCATTGCAATGGGTGAGGATGTTGACCGGGGCGCCGCCCTTGCGCGCGGCGATCTCGCGAATGAGGCCAAGGCCATGGGCGCCGATCCGCCGATTGGTCTCCACATCCTCCTCGCAGAGCGCCATGGCCCGCTGGCGCGCCGCCTGGGCCCGCTCTCCCTCCGGCAGGGGCGCCACGAGCCGGCGCATGTCCTCGAGCGCCCAGGCGAGATTGACCGCGGTCGGGCGCTGGCGGGCGAGCAGGGCGATGGCCGCCTCGAGCGCGGCGTCGCACGCATCGCGCCGCAGCGCCAGCCACAGGCCCCAGGCCGCCGTCGCACCGATGAGCGGCGCGCCGCGCACTTGCATCTCGGCAATGGCCCGCGCCGCATCCTCGACCGTCTCGAGCCGCGCGATCTCGAAGGCGTGCGGCAGGCGCGTCTGGTCGATGATGGCGACCGCCTCGCCGTCCTCGGTGGGCCAGATGGTGCGATAGGCCTTGCCGTCGATCCTCATGGCTGCCTCCTCCCCGCCACGCCGGCGCGCCCCCTCAGTGCCCGTCGAAGGTCACGAGGGTGTGGCAGGCGATGCTCTCCCGCTCCAGCCGCTCGCAGCCGCCAAGCTCCGGCAGGTCGATGACGAAGGCCGCCCCCACCAGCTCGCCGCCCGAGCGCGCGAGCAGCTTGGCCGCCGCATGCGCCGTGCCGCCCGTGGCGATGAGATCGTCCACCAGCAGAACCCGCTCGCCGGGGCGGATCGCATCCTCGTGCATCTCGATCACGTCGACCCCATACTCCAGCTCGTAGTCCTGGCCGATGGTCTTCCACGGCAGCTTGCCCTTCTTGCGGATGGGCACGAATCCGGTGCCGAGCCGGTCCGCCACGGCGCCCCCCAGAATGAAGCCGCGCGCCTCGATGCCCGCCACCGCCTCCACCCGCGCATGCGCGAAGGGAGCCGCCATGGCCTCGATGCAATGGCGCAGGCCCTCGGCATGGCCGAGCAGGGTGGTGATGTCGCGAAACTGGATACCCGGCTTGGGATAATCCGGTATGGTGCGGATCAGGCTCTTGAGATCGAGGTCCGTCACATTCCCCTCCCCCCTTAGTCGTACACTCGCTCGAACGTGCATTCGCCGTGCACACGGCGCATGGCCGGCCCTTGCCCTCGGCACCCCTTCCATGGCAGGGCACGATGACATGGCTCAGATGCAGGAGGCAATCGCATGAAGGACATCCCGCTCACGGTGAGCGCCGAGGACCGGGTCGGTCCCGATCCGGAGGAGGATGACGACGATCTGCCCAAGGCCTTCCGCCGTGCAAAGGACGAGGCGGAGGGGGAGGCCATGCGCGTCGTGGTGACCGGCTTCGACATTCCCTTCCCGCACCTTGCGCGCTTCGCGATCAAGGCGACCCTGGCGGGACTGCTGGCCCTGGCGGTTCTGTGGCTCGTGGTCTTCTCCCTCATGGGGCTGGCCTATTTCGGCATGTGGATTCTCCGCGCCTTCGGCGTTTTCGGCTGAGGCCATCACCTTGCGCACCGCAGCGGGTAGCGCTTCCCTGCTCGCCCTCCTTACAGCACCCGGCCCGCCACCGCATCGAGCCTGGCGAGAAGCGCCGGGTCCCGGGCCTGCGGCGGCGTGATGATGGCCGCATCGAGCGCCCGGTCCGACCCGATGGGACAGGGCACGTGCTCGCGCGGAAAACCGCTCGCGAGCCGCGCGATCAGGCGGCGCGCCGTCTCGGCATTCTGCTTCAGGATTTCGAGCACCGAGGCCACGTCCACCTCGGCATGCTCGTCGTGCCAGCAGTCATAGTCGGTGACCATGGCGACGGTCGCATAGCAGATCTCCGCCTCCCGGGCGAGCTTGGCCTCGGGCATGTTGGTCATGCCGATCACGTCGCAGCCCCATGCGCGATAGAGCTCGGATTCGGCGCGGGTGGAGAATTGCGGCCCCTCCATCACGAGATAGGTGCCGCCACGCACGAGCGCGATGCCCTCCGCCGCACCGGCTTTCGCGATCTCCTCCACGAGTGCCGGGCTCACCGGATCGGCCATGGACACATGCGCAACGCAACCCTCGCCGAAAAAGCTCTTCTCGCGGGCGAAGGTTCGGTCGATGAACTGATCCACCAGCACGAAGGTGCCCGGCGCGAGCGCCTCGCGAAAGGAGCCGCAGGCGGAGACCGAGACCAGATCGGTGACACCCAGCCGTTTCATGGCGTCGATATTGGCGCGATAGTCGATATCGCTCGGCGAGAGGCGATGGCCCGGCCCATGGCGGGGCAGGAAGACCATCTCCAGCCCGTCGATCTCGCCGCATATGAAGGCGCCCGACGGCGTGCCCCAGGGTGTCTCCACCGCCACCTCGCGCCGGTTTGCAAGGCCCGGCAGATCGTAGAGACCGCTGCCGCCGATCACCCCCAGCACCGCCTTCGCCATGGTCTTTCCCCCTCTCGCTCGCAGCCGCGAAAACGGCGCACAGCCTAGGGCCGGCCCCGCCGCGGTTCAAGCCGGTGCGCCCCCGGGCCTCGGCGCACCCGCCGAGGGCGAGGGTGACCGCGACCGCCGCGCGGGCGGCACACAAGCGCGCGAGATGGCTCGACAGCGCGGCAGACAGCGGGCAGGATGGCCGCGAGAGGCAGGAGACTGGCTTGGCAAGAGTGCAGGACCGGAAGCGGTGACGGCAATGACGGCGCACGACCAGGACGGGCGGGCCGGCGGACATGGGGCCGGCGCCGGGGAGACCATCCATGTCTGTCCCCTCAGCGCGGTCGAGGGCATGATCGCCAGGGCCGGCGCGCGCCATCTCGTCACCCTGATCAACCGCGAGAGCATGATCGACACGCCGCCGCCGATCCCGCCGGAGAACCATCTGCGCCTTGCCATCAACGACGTGACCACGCCCTTCGCCGCGGCGCCCGGCCTCGTCCCCCCCCAGCCCGACCACATTGCCGAGATCCTCGACTTCGCCATGGCCTGGGACAGGCGCACGCCCATGCTGGTGCATTGCTGGGCGGGAATCAGCCGCTCGACGGCCTGCGCCTTCATCATGCTGTGCGCCCTCAACCCCTCGGCGCCCGAGCGGCGCATAGCCGAAGCGCTGCGCAGCGCTTCCGAGACCGCAACGCCCAACCCGCTGATGATCGACATCGCGGACGATCTCCTCGACCGCAAGGGGCGCATGGTGTCGGCCATCCGCGCCATCGGACCGGGAGCGCGGGCCTTCGAGGGCGAGGCCTTCGCCCTGCCGGCGCGGTTCGATGGCTGAGCGCCGAGACCGCACGAAGGCCGCGGGCGCGGCGCCGAGGGGACTGCACCGGCACGATTTGGCCCGGCGCCCCGAGCCGGGCTCGCCGGGGGTCGAGATCGGCCTCAATGCGGCGATCATCCGCGTTGCCGACGAGCAGCCCCAGATTCTCATCAAGCGGCCGGACGAAGGCGCCCAGGGCGAGTGGGACGCCCTGCCCTATGGCCCCTTCACCCCGATCGCCCACCGCACGCTGGAGATCGGGCTGCGCGCCTGGGTGGCGGATCAGACCGGGCTCGATCTCGGCTATGTGGAGCAGCTCTACACCTTCGCGGACCGGGGGCGCCACGCACAGCCGGGCGATCGCAGCGCCCATGTGGTCTCCATCGGCTATCTCGCCCTCACCCGGCTCGGCGACGAGGAGGGCCTGGCCGGCGGCCAATGGCGAAGCTGGTACGGCTATTTCCCCTGGGAGGATCACAGGGCGGGCATTCCCGAGTGCCTGACGCGGGACATCATCCCGCGGATTCGCGAATGGGCCGCCCGACCGGAGCCTCGGACGGCGCCGGCGCGCCCGCTGAGGCGCACCGAGCGGCTCAGGGTCTGTTTCGGCATTGACGGCGCCGGCTGGGACGAGGAGAAGGTGCTGGAGCGCTACGAGCTGCTCTACGAGGCCGGGCTCGTTCAGGAGGCCGCACGGGACGGGCGCGAGGCGGCGCAGGCCTGGAAAAGCCTGCCCCCGCTTGGCCGGCCCATGCGTTTCGATCACAGGCGGATTCTCGCCACCGCCATGGGCCGGCTGCGTGCCAAGCTGAAATACCGGCCCGTCATCTTCGAGCTCATGCCCGAGACCTTCACCCTGTTCGAGCTGCAAAAGACCGTGGAGGCCATTCTCGGCACCCATCTGCACAAGCAGAACTTTCGCCGCCTGGTGGAAGGCGCGGGCCTCGTCGAGCCCACGGGCGATGTGCGCACCCACACGGGCGGGCGGCCGGCCAAGCTGTTCCGCTTTCGCCGCGAGGTGCTGCTGGAGCGCCCGGCGCCCGGCGTGCGGGTTGCCGTGCGGCGCGGATCGTAACCGAGCCCGCACCCGCTGCCGCTGCCCTGCGGCCTACGGCCCGGTGAGAAGGCGCATGACGAATCCGTAGATGTCGCCGCCGAAATTGCCCAGCATGCCGCCGACGGCCATGGCTGCGACCCAGCCGCCCGCCTTGCGCGCGGCGAGGGCATAGTTGGTGCGCACCTTGACCGTGATCACCTGATCGGGAAGCGCCGTCTCCGCCGCCACCCCGTCCGCGCCGACGCTGCGGGCGGAGACGACGAGCTGAAGGCGCGCCTTGCCGCGCATCTGCGGCGTCACCGTCCAGCGCCAGCTCGCGAAATCGTCTTGCAGCAGGCCAAGCGTGTTGTCGATCCACTGGGTCTCCGGAGAGCCGGGCTCGATCCAGAAGCCGCCTTCCGGCGCCCGCAGCCGCACGGTCATCGCCTTGGTGACGAACACCCCATGGGTCTGGGGCGTGCCGACGCCGCGCATGCCGTCCGAGAGGTTCTCGGCATCCTTGCGCGCAATCCGCACCTCGACCACCTCGGGGATCGCCACACGCATGCGCCGGGGAATGTTCTCGACCAGGAGCCCGGCCTCGACCTCGGGCGATGCATCCGGCGCCGGGGTGCGGGGGCTCAGCGGTGCGTCGGCGGCATTGGCGCGGCCCGGCCGCCCCCTCACTGGGTGGCGCGGCGGCGGCGGCGCGCCACGCCCGCCGGCCGGTGCCGGATAGGGAGCAGACGGCGGCGCAGGGGATGGGGCCGGAGATGGCGGCGCGGCGGTGCCGGGATGCGGCGCAGGCCGGCCCCTCGGCGCCTCGCGCGGCAGCGGCGCGCCAGGCGGCGGTGCTCCGAGCGGTGGCGGTGCCAGTGGCTCGCTGCGGTCGCCGGTGCCCGCCCCCGCGCCGACGCCGGCCGGCCGGCTAGCGGGCGCATGCTGTGGATGCGGCGGTGGCGGCGCGGCCGGGCGTCGAGGCGGGGGCGCGCCCGAAGGCTCGCGCGCGGCCGCCGGCGCCCCGGCCCCTTCGCCGGGCGGCGGGGCATGGCGCGCGCGCGGCGCACCGTCTCCCGGCTCCCCACGCGGACCGGCGCCGGGAGACGGCGATGGCGGAACCGCATCAGCCGGGGCATCGACATGTCGCGGCTCTCGCGCCGGATCGCCCTCTGACCTGCGGAAGGAGGCGAGACCGTCCTCGGGCCCGCCGGCCTGATCTGCGGGACCCGACGGCGCGTCCGTGGCGAGATCGAGAGGCTCGAAGGTCAGCCGCTTGTCGAAGGGGCTGCCCCCATGCTCGCCCTCGCTAGGCCCGGCCGGTGCGCCCACCGCCTCGGGCGAAGCGCTCGCCGGCCAGGGCTCACTGGCCGGCACGGGGGGCGGCTCCATGGCGGTTGGCTCGGGCGGTACTGGACCGGCTGGTTCCGACAAAGGCGGTGCGGACGCTGCCGATGGCGGCGGTGAAATCGGAGGCGCGGAAGGCGCACTGCCCGCGCTCGCGCCGGCCGGCGGAGGCTTGAGGCCCGCACCGGCCTCGCCCGCGTTCTCCGTCCCGGCCACGTCGGTGCTCGCCGCATCGAGCGGACGGGCGCGCAGGGACTTGATCGCCACCTCGAAGGTGAGGCCGCGGCTCTTCAGGAGCTCGGCGGCGGGGCTGCGCCCCTCTCCGATCAATGCCGCGAGGACGATCGCGCCATTGACGCGCGGCCGGCCGGACTGCTCCGCCGCCGCCGAGGCATACTCCATGATTTTCCGCGTATCGTCCGCCGCGCTCGGTGTGCCATCCTCGCCAGGCGCGAAGCGGTCGTTCTGGCGGCTGATGAAATCGGAGACATCCTGGCGAAGACCCGTGATCTCGATCCCGCACGCCGCGAGCACGGCGCTCGCATCCGGGTCCTCGGTGAGGGCGAGCAGGAGATGCTCCACCGTGACCAGACGCTGCGATTGCGCACACGCATAACGATAGGCCCGCTCCAGGGTCGCGGCGAGATTGTCGGTTTTGACAACCCAGCCCAACTGGTCCACAAACGATCGAGGCATCGACAAACCCCTGCCACTCAGAGGGCCGCGCGCGAGGCGAAACCGGCCGCCACGAGAGCCCGGTGCCATGGCCCTCGGCCCCTCCCATCCAGCTCGGCGGTAGCGATGCCCGATATGCCGCGCCGACGGATGGTGGGCGGCCCGTCCCGCATCGCGGGGCTTGTGGCGGAACTCCATGGCGAAGGGAAGGCACTGGCCCGCTCGCCGGGCAATCTATCCGATCGGCGGAAAAAGGAAAGCGCGCCTTCGCCCCGTCGCGCTCGCGGGGCCCGAGCGGGACGGCGCGAAATCCGTTGAGCCGGTCCGAGAGGCGGCTATAACACCGGCGATGGGCACATTGCCCGATGCAGCCGGCACGGAACACGGCATGGAACACGAGACGGCAAGAGACGACACGGTGACGGCAGGCCAGGACACGGCAACGGGCCAGGGCGAGACGCCGCACGTTCAGGCGCGCATCCTGGCCGAGGCGCTGCCCTATATGCAGCGCTATGACCGCAAGACCGTGGTGGTCAAGTATGGCGGCCATGCCATGGGCGATCCGGCGCTCGCGGCCGCCTTCGCCAAGGACATCGTCCTCCTCAAGCAGAGCGGGGTCAATCCGGTGGTCGTGCATGGCGGCGGCCCGCAGATCGGCGCCATGCTGGAGCGGTTGCAGATCAAGTCGGAGTTCGCCCACGGCCTGCGGGTTACCGACAAGCCGACGGTCGAGGTGGTCGAGATGGTGCTCGCCGGCTCCATCAACAAACAGATCGTCGCCGCCATCAATGCCGAAGGCGGCCGCGCGGCCGGCATCTCGGGCAAGGATGCGGGCCTCATGATCGCCCGCAAGCTCGAGAAGACGGTCCTGGACCCGGAATCGAACCTGATGCGGGTGATCGACCTCGGCTATGTGGGCGAGCCGGAGCACGTGGACCCGCATATCGTGGACGTGATGATCGCAAGCGACCTCATACCCGTCATCGCGCCCGTCGCCGTCTCGCGTGCGGGCGAGACCTACAACATCAATGCAGACACCTTCGCCGGCGCGCTCGCGGCCGCCATGAAGGCCAAGCGCCTGCTGCTGCTCACCGATGTGGAGGGCGTGCTCGACGCCGACGGGCGGCTGATCGAGACCCTCACGCCAGACGAGGCGCGCACGCTCATCGAGCGGGGCGTCATCGCCGGCGGCATGATCCCGAAGATCGAGAGCTGCATGGCCGTGGTCGAGGCGGGTGTCGAGGCGGTGGTGGTCATCAATGGCCGGGTGCCGCATGCGGTGCTGCTTGAGCTCTTCACCGAGCATGGCGCCGGCACTCTGCTCGGCCGCCCGCGGGAGAAGGCGGGCCAATGCTGACGGACCCGAAATCGGAGCCGGCATCGACCAAGGCGCCGGACGCAGGCGAGGCGATCGGGCAGGACGCGCTCGCCCGCCACTTCGCGCCGACGCGCGAGTGGATCTTCGACCTCGACAACACGCTTTATCCCTCCACCTGCAATCTCTTCGCCGAGGTGGACCGGCGCATGGGGGCCTTCATCGCCAGGCTGCTCGATGTGGACCTTGCAAAGGCGCGGCGCATTCAGAAGGACTATTACTATCGCTATGGCACGACCCTTGCCGGCCTGATGCAGGAGCATGGCCTCGCGCCCGAGACCTTCCTCGACTACGTGCACGATATCGACCTCTCCCCCGTCGAGGCGGCACCGGCCCTTGCCCGCGTCATCGCCCGGCTGCCGGGGCGGAAACTCATCTTCACCAATGGCTCGCGCCGCCATGGCGAGCGGGTGGCGGCAAAGCTCGGCATTCTCGATCTCTTCGACGACATTTTCGACATCGCCGCCTCGGGCTATGTGCCAAAGCCCCAACCGCAGGCCTATGCGGCGCTGCTGGAGGCCCATGGCGTGGCACCGGACCGCGCCGCCATGTTCGAGGATCTGCCCCACAATCTGGAGGCGCCGCACGCGCTCGGCATGCGCACGGTGCTCGTGCACTCCCACTTCCAGGACCACCCGGCGCAGCGGACCATCGGCGAGGGGCAAGCCTTGCCCGCCCACATCCATCACGTGACCGACGACCTCGCGCGCTTTCTGGACCAGGTGGCGCCAGCCTCCTCGGAGCCGGACCCGGCCGCTTGACGCGGGCCGGTCGCTGCCCGCCGGGGCCAGCGGGCCGCATTGACAGACAGGGGGCCCTCGGGCAAGAGACGGGCCGCCCACCGATGCGCCGAGCGCGCGCCATCCCCCATCAGCCGACAGGACACCGAGAGACGAGCGATGAGCGAGACAGCCCAGCACGAGAGCCTCAAGGCCACCATCGAAGGCGCCTGGGAGCGGCGCGAGGAGATCAACCTCCAGACCACGGGGGAGGTGCGCGAGGCGGTGGAGACCGCGCTCGACCTCCTCGACCGGGGCGCCGTCCGGGTGGCGGAGAAGCGGGACGGCGACTGGGTGGTCAATCAATGGCTGAAGATGGCCGTCCTCCTCTCTTTCCGCCTCAACGACATGACGGCCATTCCCGGCGGGCCGGGCGGCGCGCAATGGTGGGACAAGGTGCCCTCGAAATTCGCCGGCTGGGGCGAGGCGGAGTTTCGCTCCGCAGGCTTTCGCGCCGTGCCCCACTGCGTGGTGCGCCACTCCGCCCATATCGCGCCCGGCGTCGTTCTGATGCCGAGCTTCGTCAATCTCGGCGCCTATGTGGACGAGGGCACCATGGTGGACACCTGGGCGACCGTCGGCTCCTGCGCGCAAATCGGAAAGCGGGTGCACCTGTCGGGCGGCGCCGGCATTGGCGGCGTGCTCGAGCCGGTGCAGGCGGGCCCGGTCATCATCGAGGACGACTGCTTCATCGGCGCCCGGGCCGAGGTGGCCGAGGGGGTCATCGTCGGCGAGGGCTCGGTGCTCTCCATGGGGGTCTATATCGGCCAGTCCACCAAGATCGTCGACCGCCAGACCGGCGAGGTCCACATGGGCCGCGTGCCGCCCTACTCGGTGGTGGTCCCGGGCACGCTTCCGGGCCGCCCCCTCCCCGATGGCTCCCCGGGCCCCAATCTCTATTGCGCGGTCATCGTCAAGCAGGTGGACGCCCGCACC
>JALUTE010000242.1:0-1437 GCA_027058255.1 Methyloligella sp.
GACATGTCCCCTGCGAGCGACCGGGTGGGCATGAACCGCACCGGCCTGGCGGAGGCGGCCCGCCCATGCAGGCCCGCCCCTAATGGGTCTTGTGGCGCCGGAGCTCGCGCACCAGCCTGGCCAGCTTGCCCGCGATCTCCACGCCCGCCTCAACTGAGGCCCTGAGGCTCGCTCTTTCAATCAACAATTGGTTCAATCGCTCCTGCTGCTCTCCGAAGCCGTAATAGATGTCCTCCGGCGGATCGATGGCGCCGTCCTCGATCAGGCACATGACATCGAAGCTGTTCTGGGATGCGCAGACGAGGCTTTCGGCCATGTCGGAGAGCAGCGACTGGTAGAGGGGCCAGGATTGCTGGGCGATGCGCAGGCCATGGACGCCGAACTTGATGGGGGAGCTGGCGGCGCCCCGCTCGCCCACATGGGCGCGAAACAGGCGGTCCATGCGGGAGAACAGGGCCTCGAGCCGCTGGCAGTCGCCCTCGAGGTCGCGCAGGGCGGCCGAGACGTTCCGCCTCGTGCGCGCGGCGCGGCCCTGTCGCTCCTGCGCGACCCAGTTGATGGCGGCAATGGATGCGATGGCACCGAGAGCCGAGAGCGCGGGCAAGACCGCCGCCAGAGGGTCGGGCGCGATGCGCACGTCACGCTCTCCACCACCGTCCGGTGCACCAGGCATGGGCCCTTGGACTCCCGCTTGCGTTTCCGTCTGCGCCCGCGGCGACACCCACCCGCCGTGCCGGCGGGCGCGAATCGCGGGCCCCAAAGCTCCTACAGGCAGGCCGTCCGGCGATCAAGCGGGCGCGGCTCGAGGCCTGTCGAGAGCGCTGTCCGGTTCCGTCCGACGCGCGGGCGCTGGCCCACGGTCAAGAGCTCTTCCACCAGTGATCGGGAAAATCGGTGTATTCCGGCGTCTCGATGGAGACGTTGAAGGGCAGGTTCAGCCGTTCCTGCAGGTAGGGCGAGAGCCCGCCCTTGAACTGGCGGATATTGCCACAGATGTCGCACAGGATGTAGACGCGCCCGTCGATCCGCCGCGGCCGCCAGCCCTTGGGCAGGGCGTCCTTCAGCTCCGTCGGCCCGGATACCTCGATGGTGCAGGCGGTCTTGCAGGCATCGCAGTGGACGCAGGTCATGGGCAGGCTCGTTTGCAGCTCCAGCTTGGCCCGCCAGCATAGCAGCGCCGCACGAGCCGCTGAAGCAAAACCTCACCTCGCCAATGTTACCCCGCCGAGGCGGCGCCGGCCCGGACCACGGCGCGGACGGCCTCGAGATCGGCGGCGGTGTCCACGCCGATGGCTCGATACTCGGTGAGGCCCACATAATAGGCCAGGCCGAGCTCGAGACCGCGAATCTGCTCCAGATCCTCCAGCTCCTCCAGCGTCGTGGGGCCTGCGGCGACGAAGCGCTCCAGCGCCTCGAAGCGATAGGCATAGAAGCCGA
>JALUTE010000242.1:1447-4397 GCA_027058255.1 Methyloligella sp.
GATGCTTGACCGTGTCGGACTTGTAGGGGACGGGGTAGCGGCAGAAATAGAGCGCGCGGCCATCCTCGCGGGTCACCGCCTTGACGCAATCGGGGCTCGCGACCACCTCCGGGTCCGCGGTCTCGTGGCAGAAGGTGACCACATCCGGCCAGCCGAGCCGCGCGAAGGCGTCCGCCGCCTCCTGGAGCAGGGCGGGCGGGAAAAGCGGCTCGTCGCCCTGCACATTCATGACGATGTCCGGGCGCGGCTCGCCCTCCGTCATGAGCGTCTGCAGCGCCTGCCAGATGCGGTCCGAGCCGCGCGGCAGGGCGGGGTCGGTGAGCACGGCGCGCCCGCCGGCCGCCTCCACCGCCGCGACGATCTCCGCATCGCCCGCCGCCACCGTCACGGGGCCGAGGCCGGCGCGCCTCGCCTGCTCCCAGACCCGCACGATCATGGGCCGGCCCTCGATGTCCATCAGGGCCTTGCCCGGCAGGCGCGTGCTGCCCAGCCGGCTCGGAATGAGTGTGTGAATGCGCATCGCTCACCCTTCGGCGCAGAGCGGGTCTCCCTCCCCCTCCGCCTGCAGGCCGGCCCTGTCTGCCTCCGTCCAAAGGGCGCCTGCGGCCCCGTGCATATAGCCATTGGCGAAGGGCGCGTCGAGGCCGTCGAGGGCGCCGAGCCGGGCCGTCGCCTCGTCCGGCGCCATCGTGCCATCGAGGACGGCGCGGTAGAGGCGGGCGACGGCCACCATGTCGACACTCTGTGGCGAGAGGCGGAAGCGGTCGATCGAGAGGGCGCGCAGCTCCGCCAGCTCGTCCAGAAGGTTGAGGCAGGCATGGGAGAGGGTCTGGATGCCGTTCACTGAGAGGAAGGGCGTGCCGTCCATGGTGGTGAGCGCGCGCCCGTCCGGGTCCTGGCCGCAGACGAAGCGGCAGCCATCCTTGGCCAGGCCCTCGGCGCGGGCGTGATAGCAGCGCGCCGAGAGGGCGAGGGGCATGCGGCCATACACCAGGACCTCGGGCTCCATGCCATGGGCGCGGGCCTCGGGCGCGAGCACGGCGAGGGCGTCGCGGCCAAGCTCTGGCGAAAAACACACCCGGCGGGCGCTGTGACGCGCGAGAAAGGCGAGGGCGCGCTCGTTGTAGACATTGACAAAGGGGCCGACCGCATGGGGCCGGCCGCGCAGGGCGGCAAGAGCGCTCGCATCATTGGCCTCGACCAGCGTGTTGTCCCGCGCGGCCGCCTCGCGCACCACGGCGCGCTCCTGGGCGTTCATGACGAGTGCGAGGGTGGAGAGGACCACCTCCTTTCCGGCCCGCCGGAGCCGGTCCGCAACGGCATCGAGATGGTCGGCAAAAAAGGGCAGGCGCTTGGCGCACACCACCTCGCCGAGATGCACGCTGTCCACCGGGGCCTCGTCGGCGATGCGGTGATAGAAGTCCCGGAGCCGGTCCGCGTCCCAGTGGAACAGCACCGGGCCGAGCACCAGGCGTGCGGGTCTCTTCTCATTGGGACCGTTCATGTCACTCGGACCGATCATCTCGCTGGGACTGCTCATGGCCGCCGTCTTCCCGGCCCCTGCTCTAGCGCCAGACCTTGCGATAGGCGCCGGCCGTCTCCGCCTGCCCCTCGCTCATATGGGTGAGTTCCTGGCCTGGTGCTTGCGTGCCGCCCGCACGCTCGGCCAGGTCCAGCCTGTCGACGGCGCGGCGAAAATCGCTCACCACGCGGCGGATATAGGCCCGCCCGCGCTGGCGCCCCTCGATCTTGAGCGCACGCACGCCGGCGCGCGCGAGCTCGGGAAGGAGCGGGAGGGCGTTGAGGCTGACGGGCTCCTCGAACACATAGGCGGGATCGCGCCCACCGAGCCGGAACCGGCCCTTGCACAGGGTCGGATAGCCCGCCGTCTCGCCGGGCGAGAAGCGGTTGATGGTGAAGCCGCCGAGGCGCGAGACCATCGCGCCGCCCTCTTCCTCCTCATAGGTCACATGGCTTGCGGGCGAGCACACCCCGTCGCGATTGGGGGATTTGCCCGTGGCGTAGGAGGAGAGGTGACAGCGCCCCTCGGCCATGACGCAGAGGCCGCCGAAGACGAACACCTCCGTCTCGCAGGCGATGCCCGCCTCGGCAAGGCCACGATTGAGGGCCGCGATCTCCGGCAGGGTCAGAACCCGCGGCAGCACCACCCGGCGAATGCCGAAGGCCTCCACATAATAGGCGATGGCCTCCGGGCTCGAGGCCGAGGCCTGGACGGACAGGTGCAGCCGTGCGTGCGGATGGTGGCGGGCGGCATAGTCGGCAATGCCGAGATCGGCGATGATGAGCGCATCGACGCCGAGCGCGACCGCGTCATCCACCGCCCGGGTCCACAGCTCCGTGGCGCCGGCGCGGGCGAAGGTGTTGATGGCGAGCAGCACCCGCGCGCCCCGCCCGTGGGCATAGGCGAGGGCGGCCTCCAGCTCGGCGCGGGAGAAATTGAGCCCCGGAAAGTTGCGTGCATTGGTCTCGTCGCGGAACCCGACATAGACCGAATGGGCGCCCGCATCGACCGCGGTGCGCAGGGCGGCGGGGGTGCCGGCGGGGCAAACGAGTTCCAGTGGCGCGGTATCGGGCGAGGCGGTCATGACGGATCGCCCGGCCTTGGGCCAACACCAACAGGCAACCGGTCGTGCACTTCGTCGCGCCTTTCGGCCCATCTTCCCTCGGCCCGCTTTCCTTCGGCCCATGCGATGAGCCAGCCGAGGGGCGGGATCGTGCGGGCGAGCGCCTGCCAGGGATCGCCCTCCATGTCCTCGATGGCGTTGCGCAGCGCGAGAACGGCCTCGGTGTCACCCGAGATCACCAGGTCGCGGGAGAAAAAGACGGCGTCACCATCCTCGCGGCCATCGAGAAGCCGCAGCAACACGGCCAGCCGCCCGGCGATGGCGGCGTCGTGCTCGGGCGCCGCGCCGCGCCAGTGGGGTGTGAG
>JALUTE010000243.1 GCA_027058255.1 Methyloligella sp.
GCGTGCCGCCGCCAGGCGGCGCCACGCTTGGGGACTGGATGCCCTCGAGCTGGAAATGCGTGCAGGGCCCGGATGCCATCTCCTGTGAGCATTCCAAGGTGACGCTCGCCCCGGATGGCCGGCTCTCGCTGACCATAGCGATACGGATGCCCGACTATTTGTACAGCTCGGCACGCAACTGCGCCCTTCTCTCGCGCGCGGGCTCGGGACCGGTCGACCGCAATGCCATGAACGACATGGACTGCGTGTCGATCCTCACTCCGACCGAGGGCGCTGCACCGCACCCGCCCGGCGCCGTGACGCCGCCCCCGCAATGCCCTCCAGGCACGCGTTTGCGCGATGGCCAGTGCATCAAGCCGGCCCCCGTCACCCGCTCCTGCCCCGAAGGCTACAAGCGCAGAGGCGACAGGTGCTACAAGTGCCCGCGCGGCTATGTGCTCAAGGGGACCCGCTGCTACAGCAGGCGCCGGACCTGCCCGAGGGGCTATGTGCTCAGAGGCAAGCGTTGCTATGCCAAGCGACGCCGCTGCCCGAGAGGCTATGTGCGCAGAGGCAATCGCTGCTACAGGATCATCCGTCGCCGTTGCCCGCCAGGCTATCTGAGAGTCGGCAATCTCTGCATCCAGATCAAGAAGAGACGCCCACCGCGCCCGCGCCCGGGGCATGGGCATTGTCCGGGTGGAGATTGCTGAAAGACGCATGATTGCCGGCTCGCCGACAGGAGGGACACCATCGGGCCGCGGCGCGCGCAGAAACGGTAGGGCAAGAGGATGAGCAAGGGAGCGCTTCTCGTCATGACGTCCGTCTTGTTGGCCGCGAGCACGGCCGGCATGCTCGCCCGCGGCGCCGGGGCGGGCGAGGGGGCGGAAGTGCGAGGCTCGGGCGCGATGCGGGTCGCCGAGAGTGCCTCGGCGGAGGAGCTTTTCTGGCAGGGTGTGCGCCAGAGCCGGAATGCCGGCGATCTGGAGGCCTATCTCAGGGCCTATCCGCAGGGTCGCCATGCCGGTGAGGCGCGGCAAAGGCTCCAGGCGATCAGGCGGCGCGCGGGCGGCGGACGCGCGCCGCCTGCAGGGCTGGCACGCGAGGCCCTGGCGTTCCGCAAGGAGACTGTCACCGTGACGCTCGGTCGGCGGGCGGGCTCGAGCCGCGCTATCGTCGGTGTGCGCATTGCCGACGTTGCAGGGGAGTGGGCGAAGGTTCTCGGACTGAAAAGCGCCTCGCTCGTCATCGTCGCGGCGGTTCAACCAGGGGGATCAGCCGAACGCGCGGGCGTTCGGCCCATGGATATCATTCGCGCCTATCAGGGCCGGGAGACGGCCGGCATGGCCGAGCTGCTTCGCCGGATAGACGAGTCCGTGCCCGGGGACAGGGTGCAGCTCGGCCTGCTGCGCCCGGTCGGTGGTGCCACGGCGGTGCTCAAGCGGCTCCGCGCGCGCGCGGCCAAGGGCGACGGCGCGGCGATGGAGCTTCTCGGCTGGGTCTATCGCGAAGGCGCGGGAGTTGCGAAAGACGCGCTGGAAGCCGCCAACTGGTACCGCAAGGCGGTCGATCGGGGCAATGTGCGCGCCATGTATGAGCTGGCCGTCGTCTATGAGAGCGGCCGCGGCGTGGCGAAGAGCCTGACCGAGGCCGTGCGCTGGTATCGCAAGGCCGCCGAGCGAGGGCATGTGGGCGCGATGCGCAATCTCGCCGCTGCCTATCTCCGGGGCAAGGGCGTTGGGCAGGACGATGCGATGGCCGCGCTCTGGTACCGCAAGGCCGCCGAGAGGGGGCATGGCGATGCGATGCGGACGCTCGGCTGGATGTATGCCAAGGGGCGCGGCGTGTTCAAGAACGAGGCCGAGGCCGTGCGCTGGTACCGCAAGGCCGCCGAGAGGGGGCATGCGGGCGCGATGAACGAGCTCGGCCTCATGTACAAATACGGCCGTGGCGTCGCGGTGGACCTGGCCCAGGCCGTGCGCTGGTACCGCAAGGCCGCCGAGGCGGGGCATCCGAGCGCCATGGCCAATCTTGCCAGGAAATACTATTTTGGCGAGGGAGTTTCCAAGGACCATCGCCAAGCCTTCGCGTGGTTCCTCAAGGCTGCGGAGAAGGGCGAGCTGAGCGCCGCGCAGTCTGTGGGCTGGATGTACGACACGGGCCGGGGGGTGGCGCGCGATCCAAGAAAGGCGGCGCAGTTCGTCTTCAAGGCCCTGAAAGGGGGCTACGACTTCTCGGTCAAGCAGATGACCACCAATGCCGACGCCTGGTCCCGCCCGTTCCGGCGCGAGTTGCAGCGCCTCATGCGCGAGGCCGGCGTCTATGACGGGTCCATCGACGGCAATTTCGGCCCCGCCACCCGCCGGGCCGTCAAGGCGCTTGCCGGGCGTTAGGTCCGTCGCGCCGAATGATCGATGCCTCTCGAGCTATGGCAACACGCCCGCAAGAGGAGGCCGTACCGTATCATCCAGCGCCTCGATTGAACGGGAGACAGGGCAAGGCCGGTCTCACAACGTAAGACAACGGCCTGTCCGCAAAGAAAGGAAAGACAGGAGGGCAAGGGCATGGGCAGGAGGGCAATTGTCGTTCTCTTCTCCACGCTGCTCGCCGTCGGATCCGCGAGCGTGGCCGCGCAAGACGCGCGGATGGCCCAGACAGAGTCTCCGGAAGCCGTGCTCTGGCGAACGGTTCGCGAGACCAAGAACCCGGCCGACCTCGCGGCCTATCTGAGGGCCTTTCCGGGCGGCGCGCACGCAGCCGAGGCGCGCAAGCGCCTCGAGGCGTTGAGAGGAGCCGCGGCGGTCGGCGGCGCGCTCCCCCGGGCCTCGCCGACCTATCGCGAGGAAACCGTCACCGCCGTGATCGGCAAGCGTGGCATCACGGGTCTCGGGCTCCTCGGCGTCGGCACCATAGACGTCCACGAGGCGCTGGCAAAGGCGCTCGGCTTGAAAACCGCCGAAGGGCTGCTCGTCATTGCAGTGATTCCGGGCAGCGGGGCCGAGCGCGCTGGAATTGCGCCCGGGGATATCATCCTCTCATTTTTCGGGAAAGACGTCAGGCGAAACTCGCACTTCGACCAGTTGACCACCGCGACGGCGCCCGGCACGCGGGCTGCGGTTCGCCTGCTGCGCCCACTCGCCGGCAGTGGGGACCTGCTCGACCGGCTCCGCCGCCTCGCCTCGACGGGCGATGGCGTAGCCATGTTGGGCCTCGGCTATGCCTATGAATCCGGCCAGGGCGTCGCCAAGGACGAGACGGAGGCCGTGCGCTGGTACCGCAAGGCGGCCGAAAGGGGCGACGCCGAGGCGATGCAAGGGCTTGCCTGGGCTTACCGGCGTGGCGGTGGCGTCGGAAAGGATGCGGCAGAGGCAGCGCGCTGGTCCCGCAAGGCCGCCGAGAGGGGGCATGCGGGCGCCATGACCGATCTCGGCTATGCGTACGAGCTCGGGAAGGGCGTCGCGAAGGATTTGGCACAAGCCGTCCGCTGGTATCGCAAGGCCGCCGAGAGAGGCGATCCGAACGGGATGGCCAGCCTCGGCTGGATGTACGCCAACGGCCGTGGCGTGGCGAAGACCCTGACCGAGGCTGTGCGCTGGTACCGCAAGGCGGCGGAGAGGGGCCATGCGGGCGCGATGAACAATCTCGGCGCTGCCTATCTCCGAGGCAAGGGCGTTGGGCAGGACGATGCGATGGCCACGCTCTGGTACCGCAAGGCCGCCGAGAGGGGGCATGGCGATGCGATGAGGACTCTCGGCTGGATGTACGCCAACGGTCGCGGCGTGTTCAAGAACGAGGCCGAGGCCGTGCGGTGGTACCGCAAGGCCGCCGAGGCGGGACATCCGCGTGCCATGACGACGCTCGGCTATGCCTATGAGGTCGGAAAGGGCGTCGCGAAGGATCTTGCCGAGGCGCTGCGCTGGTATCGCAAGGCCGCCGAAGCGCGTGATCCCGTCGGAATGGCTAACCTCGGCATTATGTATGAGTATGGTCGCGGGGTGGCAAAGGACCAGGCACGCGCCGCACACTGGTACAAACGCGGTGATGAAAGAGGCGCCCTGCGTGCCACGCACAATCTGGGCTCGTTGTATGATGACGGCAAGGGGGTCCGCCGAGATCCCAAGGAGGCGGCCCGGCTCGTCTTCAAGGCCCTGAAAGGGGGCTACGACTTCTCGGTCAAGCAGATGACCACCAATGCCGACGCCTGGTCCCGTCCGTTCCGGCGCGAGTTGCAGCGCCTCATGCGCGAGGCCGGCGTCTATGACGGGTCCATCGACGGCAATTTCGGCCCCGCCACCCGCCGGGCCGTCAAGGCGCTCGCCGGGCGCTAGCTGTGTTCTCCAGGAGGGTTGCGATGACCGCGCATGGGAACGCCGGAACCATGCCACATGCTCGAGCCCTCACGGCCGAGCAGTGCGATGGCCATGAACGCGACGTGGTGCTCGTTTCCGCGCCCTGTGCTGGCCCATGCCCAGGGCTCGTGCCAGCGCCGCAAGAGCCGCGGCCAATGCCCCCCGACGGGGCCGTGCCCGGCGCCTCACCGCAGGAGGCCAGCCGCCCTCTGCGGCGCGCAGCCGCCCAATGCGCCTGCGCAGAGTGTCAGGCTCAACCTTCTGTCGCCCTCGGAGCCGCGCTCGGCACAGGGGCGGTCGGGGTGGGCATGGATCTTCTTCGCTCGCGCGGCGGGACTATCCGAAGCTCGGCGTCGATGTCGAGCGGAGCGCGCGGGTGCTTCCCGGGGCGTCGCCTGTTCTCTCTCCATGGCCATGAGGGGCGGTGAGGCCGGGTGACGGCCGCGGGGCGCGGGGCGCCTGCATCACGAGGACGACGCGTTCCCTCGCTGGCCGCGGTCGGGCGGCCCATCAGGTGGCGGCACGCTGCGCGCGTCCGCGTTCGATGCCGGCTCGCCTGCGATCGAGGCCATGTGCAGCCGCGCTGCGATGTCCGCCTTTTCGCCGGCAAGAAAGCCTCGCAACACGTCCGCGAACACGCGGTAGAAGGGCAGCCGGACATCCTGCCGGACCTTCCGGCAGAAAGCGGGCATCCACTTTCCGGCATGGCGGGCGATGAAATCCTGCTGCCAGCGAAGGGCGTTGGCGGCGGCCGGGCGATCCCCTCGCCCCCATGCGTCGGCCTCCAGCCGGGCAAGCGCCGAGAGAAACTCGAGCTCGACCGACACGTGATCGGGCATGTCGGAGAACCCTTCGGCGAAGGCGAAACCGGCGGCCTCCATGAACCGCTTGACGGCCACGGTCTCCTCGCCCCACAGGATGCCGGAGCCCCGCCTGAGCTGCACGGATTCATAAGGGGCGATATGCGGGCCGGGCCCGAGAAAGAGGCGGGTGAACTCTTCCGCCAGCGCCTCCCGCAGCCGCTCCGGCGATTGGCGCGCGATCGCGTCGCCAAGATCGAACCCGGCGGCCGCGAGCTGGCGGCCGAGGCGACCGTTTGCAATCTCGTCAAGCAGTGCATCGTCCGGCTCGCGGCGGAACACCGAAGCGAGGAGGCCGTAGAGACGCGATCGTGCCGTGGCGGCCCGGGCCTCCTCCGCGAGGGCCCTGGTCCGGTCGGATGTGCCGGTGCCTTGCGTCATCGCCCTGCTCTTCCTCTCTCATGGACGGGCGGCTGGCCGAAGAGGCCGCTCCTCGCTCGCCCCGCGCCCCGCGCGCCCGCATCCCCGCGGCCCCGCCGGACCGGGGCCTCAGGCTTTCGCCACCGAGACCACCGTGTCCATCCAGCGCAACTGGCCGGAGATGGGGTCGGCCACATTGCCGATCACCCAGTTGGGGTGAACGCCGCGCTCGTCGTCCCACCAGACGCGCGCGAGATCGGGGTCGGTCTGCTGGCCGGACAGGCCCGCGCCGGGAGGCGCCTTGCCGGATGCATAGCGGCCATACTCCCAGTGTCCGCAATGATGCGAGACCGCGATGGCGCCGGGAACGATCGCGGGTGTGACCCGCACCTTGGTGGTGATCTCGCCGAAGGCGGACTTGACCTTGATCCTGTCGCCGTCCGAGAGGCCTCTCTCGCGCGCGGTCAGCGGATTGAGCCAGGCCGGATTGTCATGGAAGATCTCGGTGAGATATTTGCAGTTCGCCGAGCGAGAGTGGATCTGCGTGGCGAATTTGTAGGTCGTCAGGATGAGATCGTCCGGCTTCTTCGCCTCGTGCTCGGGAATGGGAGTCCAGGAGGGCATGGCCGGAAAGCCCTTCTCGGCCATGATCTCGGAGTAGATCTCGAAATAGCCCGACTTGTTCAGCTTGTCCGGCTTGAAGCCGGCATAGACCTCGCCGTCGATCTCCTGGCCGACATAGGCCTTGTAGGCCTTCTTGGTGGCGGCATAGCCCTTCTCGAGAGCCTCGCTTGCACTGTCCAGATGGGCCTTCTTCCAGTCCCAATAGACCCCGGTGGCGGGGTCCTTGACCACCGTCTCCTTTTGATATTTCTCCGGTGGCAGAACCTTCTTGAAGGAGTAGAAGCGCGGCTTGGCGTCGGGATCGTGATAGACCCCGTGCGTCTTCATGTATGCGAAACCGCCCGCCTTCCTGACCGCGGGAGTCATCTCGCAGGAGAGCTTCACGAACTCCTCATGGCTCTTGAAGCCGAGGGGGAAGCCGAGGCGCTCCGCCAGCTCGATGCACACGTCGGCGAAGTCGCGGCACTCGCCGAGCGGCTTCACCACGGGCTGGCGGATGTAGTATTCCGGCACCTGTGCGGGCGAGACCATGTCCTCCCAGCCCCAGCGCTCGGTGTAGGGGGTGTCGGGCAGGATGATGTCCGCGAGCGCCGCCGACTCGTCATAGAAGGGATTGACGCAGACGGTGAAGGGAATCAGCGTCTCGTCCTTGAGGATGTCGATGTTCTCCTGGACCTGGCCGTTGGCGTAGACCGGCGTGTAGCAGTACCACATATAGACCTCGGGGCGGCCGCGCGAGCCTTCCTTGATCGACTGCAGCACCTGATGGCTCACATGGTGGGTCGCGAGCTTGGCGACGCCCGGCAGGCCATCCAGAATGTCCAGCTTTCGCGATTTCGGCTTTTTCGGCCCCTTGGGATATTTCCACTTCGCCCCGACGGCTTTCGACCGCGTGCCCGGGCGGTCGATATTGCCGGTGATCGCCGCGAGCATCTGGATCGCCCGCTCGGTATCGGTGCCGTGGTGATGGGCGACGGCGCCGCGATAGGAGATCACGCAGGCCGGTTTGATGGTTGCGAAATCGCGCGCGATCTCGACAATCTTGGCAGCCGGCACGCCGCTCACGGACTCGGCCCATTCGGGCGTGTAGTCCTTGAGATGCGCCTTCAGAGCGGCGACCTTCTCCTCGAGTGTCGCCGTGCGTGCGGGCGTGACCTTGCAGAACTTGAGGAAGGCTTCCCCGTCTCCCTTGTAGAGCCCTTCGCGCATGATGACGTGGCACATGGCGAGGACCACCGCCCTGTCGGTGCCCGGCTTGATGGGGACCCATTCGTGGGACTTCGCGGTCGAGTTGGACAGGCGCACGTCGAATGTCACCATTCTGATCTTGCGCTCGGCGATGCGGTCCACGAGCCGGTGCGAGAGCGGAATATGGTTGGTGTGCGCCTCGAACACGTTCGATCCGAAGTTCAGGACGTAATTGGTGTTGTCGAAGTCCCAATTGTCGTAGTGCTTGCCCCAGGTGAGCTCCTGTCCGACCCATTTCGCACCCTCGCAGATCGAGGTGTGGTTGCCGATCGTTCCGGTGCCGTAGGCCTTGAGGAAGATGCTCTTGATGATCTTCGAGTGGCTCGCCTTCATGCGCCCATAGTGGAACATGAACTTCTCCGGCTCGCCGGCGTCGCGCAGCTTCCTGAGCCGGCCGGCGATCTCGTCTAGCGCCTCGTCCCAACTGATGCGCTTCCAGCGGCCCTCGCCGCGCTTGCCGGCGCGCCGCATGGGGTGGAGAATCCGGTCGGGATCGGAGAACTGATTGATGCCGCCCTGCCCCTTGGCGCACATGACGCCGTGGGTGCGGATGGATTTCGGCTGGCCCTCGAATTTAACCAGCCGCCCATCCTCCACATAGCCGATGCTCGGACAACGCGTGACACACTGCCAGCAGGCGGTGGGGATGGCACGGCGCTCCTTGCGCGTGCGTGGCGAGACATCCCGGCCCGGATAGACGGCAAGCTCCTTCGCGCTCGTCAGCGCCGCGCCCGCGGCCATGGTGGCGAATGGGGCCGCCGCGCCGATTTTCAGGAATTTCCGACGGTTCAGCATCTTCGCCTCCTCAGATTCCAACCGGGCCGGTGATCTGGCCGGCGATGACGACGACATATCGCAGCAGGAACCCCCCGAGCAGAACCGCCACGGAGACCAGGACCTCCATGCCCCGCGGGATGGCGTAGCGGCGCTTGTGGAGCAGGGTCGGCGTGACGTAGTAGAGCTCGACCAGCGCCGGAAGGACGAGGCCGAGCAGGACGACACCGCCCCAGAACAATGCCGCCAGGCTGCCCCCGGGAAGGATGACCTTGACCGCCGCGGCGGGCGCTCCGATCGTCAGATGGGCGAACATCAGGAAGAGGAAGATCGACACGATCTCGAAACCGATCAGCAGCAGATCGGAGGAGGCGAGCAGATACTCGCTCTGATCCGTGGGCGGCGCGCCGGCCGGTGCCGTCTTCCCGTCATCATGGTCGAAGATCACCTTCAGGATCAGGATGCCGGCGACACCCGTCGAAAGGGCCGAGATCAGGAACAGGAGCGCCAGGACCGGCGAGTTCCAGAAGGGCCGGGACGGCATCGCACCGAGCAGAACGCCGGTATAGATGGCAACGACGATACCGAGCGGCACGCCGATCCAGGCGAGCGCCCGGCGAAGCCCGGCCATGTCGTCATCCGGGGCCGCATCCGGCCGCCAGAAGGTATAGGCATAGGCGAGGCTCGCGACGATGCAGGCCGCGAGGGCCCAGGAGCCGATGCTCATGGGCGAGAGGTTGATGGTGAGGAAGAGATTGATCCACCGGAAGAGCTTGGTCCATTCCCCATGGGCGATGGCCGCCTGGAAGGTGCCGAGCTCCAGAACGATCAATCCGGTTCCGATGATGAGCGGCAGGGGCGCGAGCAGGGCGCCATAGCGGGCGATCTGGAAATGCTTTCCGCCAAAACCGCCTCCGCCTCCGCGCAAGAGCACCGAGGCGCTGACCGTATAGGCGCCTGCGCCGACGCCGGCCAGAAAGAGATAGCCGATGACCGGAAGTCCCCAAGGTACCTCGTACATGGTCCTATCTCCTCTCCTTCGCCTTGCGGTGCGTATCGACGCGGATGTACTGGCCCTCATAGCGCGTGTCCTGGGGGTCCGCGTGATCGGCGGCGATGTAGTAGACATTGGGCTTGGTGCCCATCTCCGGGCGCAGGACCGTCACGGCCTCGGTCTCGATGAGCTTGGCGACCTCGCTCTCGGGATCGAGCATGTTGCCGAAGATGCGTGCCTTGCCCTGGCAGGTGTTCACGCAGGCCGGCGCGATACCCTTCTGGATGCGGTGCAGGCAGAAGTCGCACTTGTCCGCCGTGCCGGTCCGCGGATTGATGAAGCGGGCGTCATAGGGGCAGGCCTGGATGCAGTATTTGCAGCCGATGCAGATGTCGGCGTCGACGACGACGATTCCGTCCTCCTTGCGTTTGTAGGTGGCACCGGTCGGGCACACCGTCACGCATTGCGGCTCGCTGCACTGGTTGCACAATCGCGGCAGGAAGTGCCGGGTGACATGGGGATATTCGCCCTTCTCGACATACTCGACCCAGGAGCGGGTCATGCCGATCGGCACCTCGAACTCGGCCTTGCACGCGACGGAGCAGGCATGGCAGCCGATGCACCGGCGGGTATCGATGACCATGGCATAGTGCACCGGACGGTCCACCGCCGCCCGTGCCGCCGCCTTTGCTGCGGAAGGCACCGTTGCCGCAGCCGTGGCCGCAGCGACACCGAGCCCTCCCTTTTTCAGCAGCTCCCGGCGCGAGAGATCGACGTCTGCTTGTGTCATGATGTCCTCGCTCCACCAGATCTTGGTCGGGCCTGTGCGAGGAGTGTGAACGAGCTCGGCCCCGGTTGCGATGATCGAGGTTATTTTTCCGGGCCTGCGGCAATCGGTCCGGAAGTCAACTTTACAGGAGGAGAAATGTCTTGAAGGGCCGGCCCTTCAGGTCATGGGGTGACGTTCGACATGGGGGCCGAGCTCGTCGAGCAGACGATCGGTATTGCCGATCCAGGCGCGATGACCTGAGAAGGCGAGGATGCCGTCGTCCGTCATCTGGCGGATCGTCCGCGAGAGAGATTCCGAACGCACGCCGATCATCTCGGCCATGTCACGGCGCGAAATCGGCAACTCGATGAGGAGGCTCCCATCGGGGGTCTCGGTGCCGTAATCCTCTTTCATGAGAAGGAGAAAATACGCCACACGCGCGCGCAGGCTCTGTGTCACGGTGAGGTGGAAGCGCTCCTGCGCCTCTCCGAGGTCGTGGCAGACACGGCGCAGGAAAGCGAAAGCAAGGTCCGGTTTCCTGGCGATCAGCTCGTGCACGATTGTCGTTGCGACAAAGCCGACGCGACTTGGTTTGAGAACCTCGGCCGTGGTCTGATAGGGCTCCTCGGCGAGGAGCGAGCGATAGCCCAGGATGTCGCCCGTCTCTGCCAGCCGTATCAGCACCGATGCGCCAGCGCCATCGTGCTTGCGAAGGGCAACAAGCCCCTCGCAGATGATGTAGAGCCCCTGGCACGCGTCTCCTTCATGGAAGATGCACTGGCCGGGTGCGTATGCCCTGCACATCACGATGGCGTTCAGCCAGTCGATCTCGGATCTGTCAAGAACGCGCCACTCGGGCTCCGCGAGCAGGGGACCGGCAAAGCATTGTCTCCGGCGATATGAGGCCGATGCCATAGTCTTCGCCTCGTGAACGGGACAACGTTTGCAAACATCGAGCCGATACAGTCTCGGCGATCTGCCGGGAATATCCTTGACCGAGATCAAGGTGCCGGATCGGGCCGGGCGGAGGCGGCGATGGCGGCATGTCGCCCCGGCATATCCGGCCGGTTGCGGGCGGTGGGTTGCTGGCGCCGGGCCTTGCGGCCTCGGCCGGCGCCGAGGGCCGCTTCAGCCGATCAGGACCTTGTCGGGCTTCGTGAACGTGTAGGGCGGGACGTCGAGGTTCCTCGGGGCGGGGCCTTTGCGCACCCGTCCCGATGTGTCGTACTCCGAGCCGTGACAGGGACAGAACCAGCCGCCCCACTGGCCCACGGGATCGCCGGGCTTCTGGCCCAGGGGGATGCAGCCCAGATGGGTGCAGATGCCGATGACGATCAGCCATTCCGGATTCTTGACGCGCGAGGCGTCGGTTGCCGGGTCGATGAGGTCGGGATTGTTGTCGTCCGCGCGGGCGCGGGCGATCTGCTCGGGGGTGCGGCGATCGATGAAGATGGGCTTGCCGCGCCAGACGACGGTGATGCGCTGGCCCGGCTGGATGGGGGCGAGATCGACCTCCGTGGTTGCGGTGGCGCGCAGATCGGCGGAGGGGTTCATGCTGTCGATCAGCGGCCAGAGGGAGGCGGCCGCGCCGACGGCCGCCATGGCGCCGGTTGCGACATAGAGGAAATCCCGGCGTGTGACGTCGTCCGATCCGGGCTCGAAGGTGGGGGTGTCGGTCGTTGCAGACATGGCTTTCACTCCTCGATTGGCGTGCGCCCCTCTGCTCTCAGGAGTTGTCCTGCTCCAGGGGGGCGCCGACGATGGTGACGGGATCGGCCGTGCGCAGCGCGCCGGTTTGCTCGGAGGCGGTCGCGGTCACGGGGCCCTCCCTGTCGCGCTGTCCGCGCGCGGGCGCTCGGCGACGACCTTCTGGTAAAGCCCCGCGAAGAAGATCTGCTTGCGCCAGACGAAGCGCCCGGGCGCGCTTGCAAAGCTTGCGATCTCGGCCCGCCAGAGCGCCTTGGCGAAGGGCTCCAGCGTGTCGAAGACGAGACACATGGTGCTCTTGAGCGGGTGGGTGCTCCGGGGCCTGTGATAGTCGATGAACACGGCCCGGCCTGCGGGGGCGAGGCGGTCGAGAAGCGCATCGACAACGCGGCGCTTGTGGTCGTCGGGTATCTCGTGCAGGAGGAAAAAGCAGCAGATCGCGTCATAGGGGCCGCCGCCGGGAGCCGCGGCGTCGGCGACGCGCAGGCGCACATTGGAATGGCCGGCAAGCTTGCGCCGGCAGTTCTCGACCTGGATGGGTGCGATGTCGATGATGTCGAGCCGGCCGGCGGGGCCGACATGCTCCGCCAGGTCGCGGGAGAAGCGGCCATAGACACAGGCGGGCTGCAATACGTGGCTGCCCCGAGGGATCTCGGCGAGTGCGGCCTGCTTCAAACGGTGGAACTGCCCCCACAGAATGGCGGAGACGACCAGCGTGTGGTCGAGCAGGAGCAGGCTGGAGGGCCGCAGATAGGCCCAGCCATAGACTTCGGAGAGATAGGCGGGAATCTCCGGGGGTGCCGCGGGGCGAAGCGGCAAGGGCAGGGAGGCGGCTCGGCCTTGGAGCATGGCGAGCGAAGGGTGAGGGGCGGCAAGCAGTATGCTGCGCTCATCTTTCATGACCGGGCTCTCCGGAGTTCGGTTGGTGGTCCGGAACGGGCGCGTCCTGGAGCGCTCCTCCGGTGACGGGGACGCTCGTGCCCGGCGGCGCCTCTCGGGTGGGGGCGGGTCGGTCG
>JALUTE010000244.1 GCA_027058255.1 Methyloligella sp.
GTATTGTGTCCTCTTCCAACCTGCTGGCCAATGCAGCGGGTAGGCCAAAGTCTCGCGGTCATTTGTCATCGCACCACCCTCCTCTCTTGCCGCCACCATAGCGCCGGGCCCAGCCTTGGGCCACGGCGATCTCGGCCACGTCGCGCCCGTCGATCATGACGCGCGCCAGCGTGCGCCCGAAGACGTCGCGCCGCGGCACGCGCATGAGCCGGATCGTGCGCGCGCCAGAGACGAGAGCTTTGAGCCTGGCCGATGCCCTCTCCCCCATCGCCCTCTCGTGCGCGCAGCGCGGGCTATGCACCTCTGGCGCATCCATCCCCACAATCCGCACCCGCTCCCGCCTCCACGGCCAGCGCGCGTCCACCGTGTCCCCATCAATGACGGTGAGCGCCACCGGCCACACCGCCTCCGCGGCTGGGCGCCAGGCGAGCGCGAGCGCGACACCCACTCCCACGAGCATCGCCATTCGCGCAGCGCGTCGGAACCATGAGCAGTTATCCATTCGCCCGTAACCCGTTGATTCCTCGTCGCCGTTTTTTCAATGGTTGACACGTTAGCCATTGGCGTGCCTACAAAAAGGCCGGCTTTGGGAGCCGGGGGTCGCAAGTTCGAATCTTGCTGCCCCGACCATTTGCGGAGCGGGGCGCGAGGGAGCACGGGGACAGTTCCATGGTCGCACGCATCTTCAAACCGGCCAAGACGGCCATGCAGTCGGGCATGGGCCGGACCAAGACCTGGGTGCTGGAGTTCGAGCCGGAGGCGCCGCGCGAGATCGACCCGCTGATGGGCTGGACCGGGTCGCGCGACATGCGCTCCCAATTGCGCCTCACCTTCGACACCAAGGAGGAGGCCATCGCCTATGCCCGGCGCAAGGGGCTGGCCTTTCGGGTGATCGAGCCCAAGGTTCGCCGGCGCATGCACAAATCCTATTCGGACAATTTCCGCGCCGACCGGGCCCAGCCCTGGACCCACTGAGGCCGGATCGCTTCGCCCACGGCCGCCCCGTTGCGCTGCGTGCGGCTTGGTGCGAAGCGGTGCATGTCTGCCGCCTCGACGCCCCGCAGGCCGGAAAGCAGCCCGCCGGCGAAGGCACAGGCGGTTTCCAACAACCCAAGGGCGGTGGCGAGAAACCGCTTGCTATCCTTGCTGGCATGGCCCATAAGGGTCGGGCCGGCGCGCACTCGCTCTTTTCGAGCTGCGGCCTCTGAGATCCCGGTGAAGACTTTGCGCCTTAACTCAAGACGTCCATGCCTTTCCCGAAAATCTGAGATGCCAAGCCGCCTCGCGCGGTTAGACGCGCTGGTACTGTGAACTGCAAACGGGAAAGGAACTCCCCCATGCGCCTCAATGGCACCGTGAAATTCTTCAACCACTCCAAAGGCTATGGCTTTATCGCGCCGGATGACGGTGGCAAGGACGTCTTCGTCCACATCACCGCCCTGGAGCGCTCGGGCGTGCCGGCCCTCGACGAGGGTGACAAGGTCACCTTCGAGGTCGAGGACGATCCGCGCGGCCGCGGCAAACAGGCGGCGAACATCCAGCTCGCCTAAGGCCAGCCGGAGCGGAGCGGCCGGCCTGTGAGCCGACGCCGCACGAAGACACGACACGAAGACACGACACGGGGCCCGGGCTGCGCAATCGCGCCGCCCGGGCTTTTGCTGCGCGCGGCTGAGGGGGCGAGACGGGCCGGCGGCAGGGCAGGCCTTGCACCCGCCGGGGGCAGTGGCATAGCCTCGGCCAAACAGCCGCCCCGCGCGCAATCACCCGATCGGTCCATCCATGCCTTGCACCGTCGCCATCATCGGACGGCCCAATGTGGGCAAGTCCACGCTGTTCAACCGCCTGACCGGGCGGCGGCTGGCGCTGGTCGACAAGACGCCGGGCCTCACGCGCGATCGCCGAGAGGGGGAGATGCAACTTGGCCAGCGCGTCATCCGCCTCATCGACACGGCGGGCCTCGAGGAGGCCGAGGAGGGCAGCATTGCCGCGCGCATGCGCGCCCAGACGGAGGCCGCCATTGCCGAGGCGGACCTCCTGCTCTTTCTCATCGATGCGCGCACCGGCCTCACGCCCATGGACGAGGCCTTTGCCGATCTCGTGCGCGCGTCCGGACGGCCCGTTCAGGTGATCGCCCACAAGAGCGAGCGGCGTGCGGGGGAGGCGGGCTATTTCGAGGCTTTTGCCCTCGGGCTTGGCGAACCGCTTGCGGTGTCCGCCGAGCATGGCGACGGCATGGGTGCCCTGTACGGGCTGATCGAGGAGGCCTGCGCCAGGGCCGAGCGCGCGCGGACCGCATCCGAAGAGGAGCGGGAGAAGACCGGCGCGCCGCCTTCGCGCGATGACGGGGCGGACGGCTCCGGCGCGCGCCCGCTGCGCATCGCCATTGTCGGGCGGCCGAATGTGGGCAAGTCGACCCTGGTCAATGCGCTTCTCGGCGAGGAGCGCATGATCACGGGGCCCGAGGCCGGGCTCACGCGCGATTCCATCGCGGTCGATCTCGACTGGGGCGGCGAGAGGCTTCGCCTGTATGACACGGCGGGCCTCAGACGGCGGGCTCGGGTGAAGGAACGGCCCGAGCATCTCTCGGTCACCGACGCCTTGCGGGCGATCCGCTTCGCCGAGGTGGTCATCCTCCTGCTGGATGCGGCGCATCCCTTCGAGAAGCAGGACCTGCACATCGCCGATCTTGTCGCGCGGGAGGGGCGGGCGCTGGTGATCGCGGTCAACAAGTGGGATGCAGTGCGCGGCAAGGCGGGGCGCAGGCGCGCTCTCGAGGAGGAGGCGGACCGGCTATTGCCGCAATTGCGCGGAGTGCCTGTGGTGCCCGTGTCGGCACTGCAACGCACGGGGCTGGATGTGCTGATGGGCGCGGTGAAGCGGGTGGCCGAGATCTGGAACCGGCGCATCTCCACCGGCGCGCTCAATCGTTGGCTCGCCGATGCCGTGGCGCGCCATACCCCGCCGGCCGTGAAGGGCAGGCGCATTCGCCTGCGCTACATGACGCAGGCCAACGCCCGCCCGCCCACATTCATCGTGTTCTGCTCCCGCCCCGATGCGCTGCCCGAATCCTATCGGCGCTATCTGGTGACGGGGCTGCGCGAGGCGTTCGACCTTCCCGCCGTCCCGATCCGCATTCACTTGCGCAAGGGGCGAAACCCTTACGCCTGAGACCAGGGTGCGCCGAGGGTGGCGGCCGGCTGCGGGCGCGGGGGCGAGAGAGGCCGTTCAGCCGCCGTGCGGCTGTTTTGCCGTGGGGCTCGGCGTGGCGGGGCGCACGACCTGGGGCTTGGATGCGGCCGGGGGCGGCGTCGTCGCGGCCTGCTGCACGGCATTGACGTCGAGATTGGGTATCAGCTCCTCGGCATTGGCCGGCTTGCGCACGCGCCCCTCGAATTGAGCGCCTTCCGAGATGACCAATGTCTCATGGACAATCTCGCCATCGACCTGAGCGGACGGGTTGAGGGTTACCCGGCGCGCGCGCACCGCGCCGCGCACCCCGCCATCGATCTCCACCGTCTCGGCGGAGATCGTGCCCGTGACCGAGCCCTCCGGCCCGATGCTGACCGCCTTGCCGGCGACATCGCCGCGAATGTCCCCGTCGATTTGCAGCGACTTCTGGGAGATGATCGTGATGCGCTCGCCGAGAATCGCGAGATCGGTGCCGATCACCGATCCGGTCATCACACGGGCTGGCTCGAACGGAGACGGAGCCGGCGCCTGGGGCGGTGCCTGCTCGCCGACATCCGATTTGGTCTGGCTCTGGCGGTCCTGGGACTGAGGAAGGCTGGTGGTGCGGCTGTCTTGTTTGGCAAACATGATGATATCCCCAACGCGTGACGAAATGACGTCGGGATCGGCGCGCGGCCCCTTGCGATCCCTGGGGCCCATCTGGCGTCGCGAATGGGGCCTGATGATGGCCATGGGGCGCGGGCGTGCCGGAATTGTCACCGGGCGGGCCTTCGAGCGAACGCCCTGCAGGTCCGCGCGTGTTCCGTCCATGGCCGTGGGAGAGCACGCATAGGGGCAAGTCCGAGCGCGTGCCTCCTCACCGCGGCGCGAGCCGCAAAGCGCCGTCGAGGCGGATCTGGACGCCGTTCAGCATGACATTCTCGCAGATGTGCTGCACCAGGGCCGCATACTCGCTCGGAGCGCCGAGGCGCGAGGGATAGGGCACGCTCGCCGCAAGCGCCTCGCGCGCCTCGTCCGGCAGCCCCTTGAACATGGGCGTGTCGAAGAGGCCCGGCAGGATGCAGGCCGTGCGGATGCCCTCGCGTGCAAGGTCACGGGCCACGGGCAGCGTCATGGCCGCCACCCCGCCCTTGGATGCCGCATAGGCGACCTGGCCGATCTGGCCCTCGACAGCGGCGACCGAGGCGGTGGACACGATCACGCCCCGCTCGCCATCGGGGCCGATGGGCTCGGCTGCCATCATGCCGGCCGCGCACTTGGCGGTCATGTGGAAGGTGCCGACGAGATTGACCTCGATCACGCGGCGGAAGGAGGCGAGATCATGCGCCTCGATGGCGCCGCTGTCGCGATCCCGCCGGGCCGTTTTCTTGCCAATCGCGATGCCGGCGCAATTGACGAGGATGCGCTCCTGACCATGGGCCCGGCGGGCCGCCTCGAGGGCGCCATCCACGCTCGCCTCGTCGGTGACATCACAGGGCGCGAAAAGCCCCCCGATCTCTTGCGCGAGACGGGCGCCTGCCGCCTCGTTCATGTCGAGGATGGCGACCCGAACGCCCGCGCCCGCGAGCCTGCGCGCGCTCGCCTCGCCGAGCCCCGACGCGCCACCCGTTACCAGCGCCGCGATTTCCCTGCCGAGTTTCATGGCCGCATGCTCCTTCGCCGATCGCATTCTGTCTGGACAGCATCTGCCGGCATCCTAGCGCCATTCGGGCCGGTTGGAATGACACTTTCAGGCAAGGCCCCAGCGTGACACGCCAGGGCGGTGTCCCCTGCATCCGGGACGCATCCGCCAATGGCCGAGACGGGCAGCCCGGAGGTCGGCCGCTCAGCGGCCATCCGTTCGGGTTTTCCAACTCTCGGGGCGCAGAACGGGCGTGGAGCTCGAGGCCTGCGGGCCGGGGCGCCGGCCCCTGGCGGGCGCAGGCCGGGGCAGGACGCGCTGGCCCGGACCGCTGAACTCGAAAATCTGCCGGAAGATGCCTGGCGCCACCGCCGATATCGGATTGACGATCACCTGCGGATTGGCCATCGCCCCCTGAATGGCGAAGGTGATGCCGAGGAGGCCCTCGCCGCGACGCCCCACGAGCAGCGGGCCGATGATGGGAAGCTGGCCGAGGGCGGAGTTGAGGCCGTAGAGCGGCACATAGGTGCCGCCGAGACGCACGCTCTGGCGGTTGAAATCGACCTTGCCGCGCATGGTCGCTCCGAGGACCGGGCCGTTGATCAGGGCCTCGTGCAGGACGAACTGGCCCTGTCCGACGGAGAATCTCACGCGCATGCGGTCGAAGGCGAGCTGGGAGCGCACCACCCGCTTTCCGCGCCGTCCTTGCGACGGGGTCTCACCACCGGAAAGGCCCGTATCTTCGGAGCTGGCAGAGAGCACCTCCGTCACCACCGGGTCGCCGAGCACGACGAAATTCTGCGCCGCAAGCAGGCCCGTCTTCTCGGCGAGCCCCTTGCCGTCCAGATTGACGCGCAGACGGGCGATGCCGCCATGAATGCGCGGATAGAAGCCGACGAGGCGGAAGGCGGCGCCGGCATCGTCGCTCTCGGCCATCAGCACACGGGGATTGCCGGGCTCGTCGACAAGCCGCACCGAGAGGTCCTTGCCATTCTCGAAAACGCCGCGCGCGGCGAGGGCCGTCAGCTTGCGCTCGCGCTTGGACAGGCTCACGCGCACATTCTTGAGGACCGTCTGGGAAAAGCCAACGAGCGTGTCGATCCGCGCCTCGACGTCGATGCCAAGCCGGTCGCGGGGTTTCGGCAGGGCCCGGTCGGTCAGTTGGCCGGCGGAGAAGAGCGACCGGAACAGGCCGCGCCCGTCATAGGTCATGCCCTCGGCCTTCACCTTCCAGATCCGGTCGTCTCCGATCTCGCCCTCAAGCCGCAAATGGGTGATGACGTTGAAGCTGAAATCGGGGAAGACGAATGACTTCAGGCGGTTCTGGGCATCGAGGGAAACCCAGCCGTCGATGGCGATATCGTCGCCGACGATCTTGAAATCGCGCAGCTCTGTCAGGCCGTCCGGGCGACGAACGATCTCGAACTCCAGCGTGGCTGCCCGTCCAGGCGGCTTGCGCCAGGCGAGATTTTCCAGAATGAGCTCGGCATTGGTGAGCTCGGCGCGCAGGGTGAGGGCGGGCCCATGATCGTGTGCTGCGCGGCGTCCGCCAGGCTCCGCACCCAGGGAGATGGAAAGGAATACCGGCACCTCGCCGCGCACCATGTGATTGACAAACAGGCCGAGCTGCTCCCTGTCGGCGTCGTCGAACACACCGGAGATGCGCAGGGCCGGTTGCCGCTCCTCGGGAGCGCCGAATATGCGCTGCCAGGTGAGCTTGGCTGCGATGCCGTTCAGAAGCACGTCGCCGCGAAGATCGAGCGCCTTCTCCGAGAGCGCCAGGACGAGCTCGCCTCCGTGCAGACGGATGTCGCCCAGTGTCTTGCGCACGCCGGCGTCATGGAGCACGGCCTTGCCACTCATGGACATGTCGGCAAGGGTGAGGGGCTCGTCGGCCTCCCGCAGGGGCCAGGCGATGCGGAAGGTGCCATCCACCTCGCCCTCGACGCCGCTTGCCGAGAGATCGCCAAGTCCGCGAAAGCCGATGGGTGGGCGCTGGGCGAGGGCGAGAGCGGCCTTGGCCGTGCCCTTCGCCCGAAAGGAGACCTCGGACATGGGGTCGTCGGGGGCCATGTCCGGTATGACGAACCGGCCGGCGGAGAATGCGATGGGGCCGGCGTTCGGAAAGTTGGCGCGCGCCTCGGGCACGTCGAGGGAGAAGCGGCGCCCGACGATCTCCATGGTGATGCGGGGGGCCTCAAGCGGGGGCATGGTCTCGAAAGGCTGAATGACCATCCGCTCGCCGGTCACAACCATCTCGACGGCCTCGTTCGGGATGGGTGCGCCGGCCTCGATGCGTGCGATCAAACCTGCGGGCATGTCGAGGCGGATGCGCCCGGCCGTCAGTTGGCCGCCTCGTACATGCTTGCCAACCCAGTCACGCACCTCTGGCGCAATGAACCGGGGCCAGAGGCGCTTCAGCGTCGCGACCGGCATGGATCCGATCGCCCCTTCGAGGAAGACGGCCGGAGAGCCTTCGCCGGCACGAACCCGCCCGGCCAGGAGAAGCTCGGCGCCGCCGGCGCGCACGAAGAACTCGCCTATGGTGAGGGTGCGCGCCGCGGGATCGAGACGGCCGGCGAGGCGCCAGACCTCCACATTGGCGGGCGGCACCGAGAACGCGTCCGCGGCAAAGGCGACGTCGCGGGCCTTGAGGCGGATATCCCACGCTGCGGTGCCGCCGTCATCGGTCTTGAGCGCCGCGGTGCCGCTTATCGTGGCGCGGTTCCGCCCCCAGAAAACGGTCGATGGCAGCAGCTCGATCACCCCAGCGTCGGCCCTGTAGCGCAACCGCACGATGCCTTCATCCAGAAGCAGGTGGGCCGGCCAGGGGCCGGCGAAGCGCACATGTCCCGCCGCGAGCGCGATCTCGGCCTGTGCACCCTGCATCTCGCCAGTGGTGGAGAGCACGAAGCGGGCCTTGCCGGTGATCGGCATGTCGAAGCTCGCGAGGGGAGCGAACATGCCACCTGCCGCCACCAGGCCCCGCGGCACCAGGTCTGCAACGGCGACATCGATGGTGAGGCGTTTCTGCTTTTCCGACTCCTCGGCCCGCAGGCGCAGGGACCACGGCCCGGCAGACGAGCGCAGGTCGGCCTCGGCCTCGATGATGCTGCGTTTCTGCCTGTGGCGGAGATTGAGCTGGAGGCGCGGCACCTGCCAGAAATTCTGCCGGCCGCGATAGTCGAGGATGACGAGGGCATTGCGCACCCCGAAGGCCGTGAGATAGGACGATGCGCTGCGGTGCTTGCGGGCCCGGGCGAAGGCATCGGCAAGCGCCCGGGCAAGATCGAGCCGGCGCAGGGGCGTGCGCTCGGCCCCGGGAGCGGGTTTGGGGAAGATGGTCTCCGCAACGCCCGAGCGTGGCGCGGTCTCGGGCGCCGCGGCTGATGGTTCGGCTCCTGCCTCAGGCCGGGAGAAGGAGACCGAGAAGCCGGCCTTCTCCGAGTAGAAGAGCAGAATGCGCGGATTGATGAAATCCACCCGTCCCGGGGCGATGCGCCCCGTCAGCAGGGCCGGTCCGCTCAAGGTGATTGCGGCGAGCGGCGCTCTTGCCACGATCGCGCCATCGCGGCGATCGACGAGGCGCACGTCCTGGAGGCGGAACTCGATGCCGGCACCCGAGTCCGAGCGGCGCAATATGGCGTTGCGGATGCGCAGATCGACGCCTGCGAGCTCGCGGTTGACGGCGTTTTCGATGGGCGAGATCAGAAAGGTGAGGGGAATGGGGCCCTGCTTGAGACGGACATGAATGGCGACCACGGCGACAAGCGCGAACAGCATGAGGCCGCCGATCACCTCGAGGGTGACGATGAGGGTGCGATAGGGGATGGCGGGGCGGGACAGGGAGATCTGCGGCATGCGGCGCGCAAGGGCGCGGCCGCCCTCACGGATGACCGTGAGGGCGCGTGTTCTCGCGAGCGGTTTCAGCGTATCGCCCACCGGGCCCCCTAGCTTCTTCGCCCCCCTCTGCGCTGCCGTGGCGCGATGCTCTCGAGCGCTCCTGGCCGTTGCCGAAGCTCCACAAATCCCGTCCGCCGTGCTACTGCGCATGCCCCAATGCCATGCATGCCGATCCGGCCGGCACCTCGCGGCACCATTGGGCTCGCTCCATTTCGCGGGTCTCTGGAGCGCGGAATCCGAACGGGCCCCGCAACCGCGAGGCCGGGGCTTCAGAGCGCCGGACGGGCCGGCCGCCGGCAAGATGGACGCAACAAAAACGACGAAAGAAAGGCGGGCAGACATGCTGAAGGAAGGCGACACAGCACCCGATTTCGAGCTTGCAACCGATAGCGGCGAACGGTTTGCCCTGTCCGCGAGCCGGGGCCGGCCGGTGGTGGTGTTCTTCTACCCCAAGGACAACACCAGCGGTTGCACGCGCGAGGCCCGCGATTTCTCGGCCCTGCTGCCCGCCTTCGAGAAGGAGGGTGCGGTCGTGGTGGGGATCTCGCCCGACAGCGTTGAGAGCCATGTCAAGTTCAAGGACAAGCAGGGGCTGTCCGTCACCCTGCTCGCCGACCCGGACCGCGAGGCCATCGAGGCCTATGGCATTTGGGTGAAAAAGCGTTTGTACGGGCGGGAATATATGGGGGTGGAGCGCACCACCGTGCTGGTCGACGCCGACGGCACGATTGCGCGGATCTGGCGAAAGGTGCGCGTGGCCGGCCATGCGGAGGCGGTTCTCGAGGCGGTGCGCGCGCTCGGCGAGACGACGCGGAGCTGAGGCCCGGCTGCCACACGGGCGCCGGCTCGCCGGACGGCTTATTGACGGCCCGGGCATGGCCGTTGCATAAGCTAGAGGGCCCGGTCGGAAAACGGGTGAGGCGTTCGCGGGCAATGCGTCCAGGCAAGGCGTTCGGCGCCGCAGGGGCGCACTCTGCAAGACCTTATCGCGAAGGATCGTGCGGGAGGCGGCTGTCGCCGGCAGGGCGCGGGGAGTGCGTCACTGTCGGCTCGGGCCGGGTCGAAAGGGTCGAGGCTCGCGCGGAGCCCGGAGAGCCATGACGCGCCGGCTGCCAATGGGGCGGGAGGAAACGAGCATCTTATCGGTCTCGTGCGTTTGTTCGGAGGTAGGTTTTCATGTTTACGAAACGGCCTGACAAGGGAGCCAGCGCCTTCGATCGGTTGAGACCCGGCGCCAGGGCGACAAGCGAGCCTGCCAGTGCGGCCAGTACAGAAAGTGAAACGGCGCCACCTGCCGCGTCGAAGTTCCAGGGGACGGATAAGATGACACCTTCGATTATCGGAAGCGATCTGACGGTGATGGGTAACGTCGTCTCGAAGGGCGAGGTTCAGGTGGACGGTGAGATCCAGGGCGATGTGCATTGCGCCTCGCTGGTGGTCGGCGAGAAGGCCCAGATCACGGGCGGCATCGTGGCCGAGGACGTGGTCGTGCGCGGGCGTGTCATGGGCTCGATCCGCGGCATGCGGGTGACGCTGCAATCCAGCTCGCATGTGGAGGGGGACATCTTCCACCAGTCGCTCGCCATAGAGCAGGGCGCGTTCTTCGAGGGCAAGTCGCGCCGCTCCGACGATCCGACCGCAGGCGTTCAGAAGCTCGAAGTGCCGGCGGGCGCGGCCAGCAACAACAAGACCGATGCGGCGCCGGCGGTGGGCAATGCCGCGCCGGGCCTGCAGTCGCCGGCCGTGAGCTGACCGCTGCTCTCCCCGCCGGCTTGGCCGGCACGGCTCGCCGCCGCCGGGCCCGTGCAGGCAACGCCGGCGCCAGGCGCTTGGCAGGCGCGCCGCCGCGTGCACGGGCGTGCTGTCTCGCCCCGTTCACCCCATGTCCCCGTTCTCTCGCCTCTCGGTCGACCGTCCTCGCATGTACAGGCTCGCTCCGGTGTTCGCGCTCTTGCTCGCAGGCTGCTCCGCCGGCCCGTCATGGATCGGCGGGACGGGTTCCGATACCGCTCGCGCTGTCGGTCTCGGCACGGTGCGGATGGGCGATGCGCGCACCCGTGCCACCAATCGAATTCTCGCCTCCATCGCCATTGAGCGCGTGACGGGTCGGGCGGGTGCGCCGCGCAGGGAGGATGCCCGACCGTGATCGGGCCCCGGGCCGGAGGGCGGCGGGCTTGTCCGGCGTTTCTAGGGGTTATGGCCTCCCGCGCGCTGCCCCCGCTCGCATTCTGGTCGGAAGCGTTGTCGGATGAGCGGCCGACATCCGCCCGAAAACACCATCATTGACCTCGCATCCATTGAGTTCAGTCGTCGTGACCCGCGCGCAACACTGAACCGGGCTTTTCGGTTGACGCTCTGCCGGCAGGGCTCTAAGACCGAAAGAAAATCGAAAATCAGGGTGGCGATCATGATCGTACTGCGTAGAAGCTCATGGCGACCCAGAGATGGCACGATGCCCCGCGCCGGTGGCGTGCTTCTTGTCATGATGGCCGTTCTGCTTGCCGGTTGCTCCGGCCAAGGCGGGCTGCTCGGCGGGCTCGGTCTCGCCGGCGGTGACGCGCCGACCCCATGTCTCGACGATTCCAAGGACTGCATCGAGCAGCGCATGGCGCGCCTCAAGGCCATGCTGGACGACAAGTCCCGAAGCTGGGTGAACGAACAGCCGACGCCGCAGAGCTATGCCTCGGGCGTGCGCCTCTTTGCCTATCGGGCCACCAAGAGCCAGCTCGATTGCCGCGAGCTGCATGCCGGTACCACCGAGACGCAGAAGGCCAAGGCCACGCTGGCCAGCACACATATTCCGGGCCTGGCGAAGGATCAGCTCGCCAAGGTGAAGGCGCTCAACGATCAGGTCCATGAGGAGTTGGCGCGCGAGTATCGACGGGTCTGCAAGTCGCCCAAGGCAGCGCGCAAAGGGTTTGAGAGCCGCAACCCGCGCAGCAAGCAGGCGCGCGGCTCCGGCTGAGTCTCTCTGGCAGAGGCGGGGTCTGCTGGCGCGATCTGGCCCGTGTGGGGCCGTGCCTGCCGGCCCTGCCGGGTGAGGGTCGTGCCGCACGGCGCGCCTCGGTCCCCCTGCTGATCCGAACTGGCATCCATGGCCCCTCCCTCTCATGCATCTCGCCACAAGGACTGGGGCCGCCTCGGCGTGGAGGCGGCCGAGGCCGGTGCCTTCGACATGGCGCGCATCTATCTGGAGAAGGCGGTCCGGAGGGAAAAGCGCCATGCGGGCCACCGCTACAATCTCGCCATCGTCATGGAGGCGCTCGGCGAGATCGACGCCGCCGCCCGCCTGCTTACCGAGGCTCTGCGTCTGAAACCCGCCATGGCCGAAGCCGCGCGGCGGCTGGAGCGGGTTCTGCGGGCCTATCGCCTGGAGGCGCCGGAACGGCTCGATCCGTTCGGACTCATGGCGGCGCTGGCCTCGGATGTGCTCGACCGGCAGGTGGTCGGCGAGGTGGCGCTCGCCCATCTGGCGGCGACGCCTCCCCTGAGGGACGCCCTGGCGCTCGGCCGCCGGGAGGGCTGGAGGCGGGCCGCGGAAACGCTGCTTGCCCGGCGCACGGCGCCGGCCCTGCGCGCGCCGCTTCTCCTTGCCGCGCTCAGGGAAGGGGTCAATCGCGACCCGGAGCTGGAGCGCCTGCTTGCGGCGGCGCGGCGGGCGCTGTTGCTGGATCTCGAAGCGGATCGCTTCTCCGACAAGGCCCTCATCGCCTTTGCCTGCGCGCTCATCGAGCAATGCGCAAACAATGGCCATGTCTGGCCCGTAGGCGCCGAGGAGACGGCCGCGCTCGATGCGCTGGCGGTGGCGCCGTCGGCCCTGGCGGCGGGCGATGGCGATGCGAGCCGCGCCCTGCTGCAGCTCGCGCTCTACCGGCCCCTTTCCCGGATCCTGCCTCCCGATAC
>JALUTE010000245.1 GCA_027058255.1 Methyloligella sp.
CTTGACGACGGTGAGCTCGCGAAGCTGCACGCGCTCGAAGGTGGTGAAGCGCCCGCCGCAATCGGTGCAACTCCGGCGCCGGCGAATGGCCGCATGGTCCTCGCTCGGACGAGAATCCTTCACGCTGGTGCTGGTGTTGCCGCAATAGGGGCATCGCATGGGCCGGCTCCCGCTTTCTCGGTCCGCTGATTCGCGGCCTGTGGCGTGGCGCCTGAGCCCGCCGGCAGGCCGATCCCGCATTCGAATCGTGCGCGAGAAGCCTAGCGCCACGTGCCCCGCATTGTCATCCTCCGCAGGGGCGCAATCCACCGCTCGGGCCGGGCAGGTGCGTCGAGGACGCGTCGGGCTGGAGCACTCAGCGCCGGAAGCTCGCGAGCACCTGGCAAGGGGGGCAGAGCTGAAACATGGTCTTGGCGAGATTGAAAGCGCAGCCGATCGGCGAGTCGCTCGCGCAGGACTGCCCCTTCAAGGCCAGAGGCTTGCCGGATGCGCCCGGCTCACCGCTGGCGGGTCGCCGCTCGGCCACCGCGCGGAAGAGGTCGAGAATGGCCTGCGGCTTGCCGACGCCCGACATGCGCGCGACGGCAAGCTCGTGCCCCGGCTTTGCCGGCAGGCCCTCGGCACGCTCGGGCAGGAAAACGACCGTCGGCACGGTGCGCACGCCCCAACGCGCCGCGAGCTCCTTTTCGGTGAAGCCGTGCTCGTCCAGATCCATGAAGTAGCGCCCGCCCCGGATGTTCACCTGGACGATCTCGAAGCGGCTGCGGATGAAATCGCGAATCTCGGGGCGCGTGAATATCTCCACATGCAGCTTGCGGCAATAGATGCAGCCGCGGGTCTCGAAGAGCAGCGCGAGGCGCTTGCCGCGGGCTGCGGCCGTCTTCATGTCGGTGGCGAGATCGAAGGAGGTCGCGAGAAACCAGGGTTGATGATAAAGCCCGTTCTTCCCCAGCACCGGGGCCGATGCGGTTTGCGAGACCGGCGCGGTCTGCGAGACCGGCGCGGCCCGCGAGACCGGCGCGGCCCGCGAGACCGGCGCGGCCCGCGAGGTCGGCACAGCCTGGCGGACCAGCACGCCCTGCCGGGTCAAGGCTGCGGTCGCCCCCATCGCATCGCCCGCCACCTTCGCCGCACCCTTGGCGCCGGTTGTGGTCTTTGCCGGAGCCGGCACATCGCCCCGCACGACGCGAGCGGCCTCTGGCCGGGGCACGGAGACCGCATAGAGGATGAGAACGGCCAGGCTCGCCCCGATGCCGGCCAGAACCGCAAGAGCCTTCATCGCGTATGTCCCCCCCGTCGCTGGACCGCCCCCCGGCGGCCTTCTTCATTCACCCCTTGTCGCGCCCGGTCTCGTGCCGGGTTGCATCCCGCCTCCCATCCGATACCCCGTGGCGGCCGGCGGCTTGCGGGCGCATCAGCTCCGCTTGCCGCCGCCCTTCGTAGCGAGAGCCTCCCGCTCACGGATCCGTTTCAGGTGGAAGCGCTGGAAATTCGGGTCCTTGAGATAGACCTTGTGCCTCACCCAGGTGAAGACGTCGTAGAAGGTGTTGGCGCCGATGCCGAGCCCCATGCGCAACACTTCGAGATCCCGGCCCCATTTGCCCTCGAGGCCCGTCAGGTCGTCCTTGATGAACACGACCGTAGGCGTGAACAGCACCGCCCAGCGCTCGGCGAGTTTTTTCTCCGTCAGCGTCTTTCCGTCGAAATCGGTGACCTCGCGCGAGCCCCAGAGGTCCATCTGAACGATGTCGAAATTCTTGCGCACATAGTCGTTGATGTAGCGGCGCGAGAGCACGTCCTTGTGCATCTTGATGCAGTAGATGCAGCCACGCTGCTCGAAGATGATGGCGAGGCGCTTGCCCGCCTTGCGGGCATTGGCGTGGTCCTCCCTGAGATCCATGAAGGAGTTGAGGAACCAGGACTGGTGATAGATCCCGTCCTCTCCCTTGATGGGCGCAACCCGGGGCTCGATGGGGCCGGTGGGCGGGGGAAGCTCGGACGCTCCGGAGGGCGCAGGCACCATGGCCGCCAGGCCGGCGGTCGCAACGGCGATGAGGACGGCAAGGAGCGCAGCCTCGATGCGGGACCGCGCACGAGGCAAGAGCCCGCACGGCGCCCGCAAGCGGCGCCCTCTCCTCGGGGCCTGGGGATAGCGCGGCCCGTCGAGCCGCGCCCGGCGCACAGCGAAGTCAGCTCTCATGGACACCTCCTTGGCAATATTCGGGATGACACTATCAGCATTCGCGCAAGAAGACGACGATCTTCCTATGTGCGGCGCAACATTCGCAAATATGCATATGCTGGAACGCGAATGTTTACGGCAGGAGGAGGCTTGCGAGGAAGCGGATGGCCACGAGGGTGAGGAAGGCCGCGAAAGCGAGCTCCAGCTTGCGGCGGTCGATGCCATGGGCGACCCGCACGCCGATGGGCGCGGTGAGGACCGAGAGGGGAATGATGAGCCCGGCGCCGAGCAGGCTGACATAGCCGAGCGAGGCCGGGGGCAGGCCCGGCACGTCCCAGCCCGCCCAGATATAGCCCAGGGCGGCGGGCACGGCGATGATGGGGCCGAACCCTGCCGCCGTCGCCACGGCACGATGGATGGGCCGCCCATAGAGGGTCATGAACCCTGAGATGAAGACGCCGCCCCCGATGCCGATGAGCGTCGAGACGAGGCCGATGACGGTTGCGACCAGCCCGGTGCCGATGGCGCCCGGCAGGTGCTCCCCCAAACGCCAACGCGCGCCCCCCGCATAGAGCTTGGAGGCCATGACCACGCAGGAGGCCACATAGACCGATTTCAGAACCGAGCCATCGGCCACGCGGGCAATCAGAATGCCGGCAACGACGCCGAGGGCCACCAGGGGGCCCATGCGATGCAGAACGTCCATGTCCACCGCGCCCTGGCGGTAATGGGCATGGAAGGAGCGCAGGGAGGTGGGCACGATGACCGCCAGCGCGGTGCCGACCGCAAGATGCATGCGCACTGCCTCGTCCACGCCGACAAACCGAAAGAGCTCCCAGAGGATGGGCACGAGAATGCCGCCTCCGCCAATGCCCAGGAGCCCTGCGAGGAAGCCCGTGAACAGGCCCCCGGCCGTGAGCGCGCCGGCCAGCAGGATCAGCGATCCCCAATCTATGGCCATGTTCACAAGCCCCCTCTGCGCCGACACGGGACGCTGCCAGCCCGCTCCTCCCCCGGAGCGGAAACCACAAGATGCCAGCGACCATAAGGGCCCGGCCGGGCACCGTCCATTGATCGCCCGTCTGAGGCGAGGCTCGGCGAAGAGGGATGCTGCCGACAGCCCGGCGCAGATGGCGCAGACGCCAGGCAATGGGCGAGAGGCGGATGCGTGCGCGGCGAAGCTGGCGCACGGTGAGGCCGACCCGGCACCGGCGCGATGGGCACCGGCACCGGGGAAGGCATCAAAGGGAGGGTACTTCGGCCTTCTCGCTGCGCAATGCAGCTTCCGGCAATATGGGCGTCGGGGGGCGCGGGCTTCAAGGGATGCCCGCCCGAGGCAGGGAAAGGCAGCCTTGCGGCTCTCGAAAGAATGGGCCGGCCGCGCGCTCGAGCGTCTTGCCGGCCAACGGTCAGTAGGTCCACTCCCGCGCCCGCGCGACCAGGAAATCGCGAAACACGTTCACCCGCTTCGATTTGCGCAGCTCCTCGGGATAGACGAAATAGGTCTGGAACTCCGGCAGGGCCGCGTCCTCCAGGACCGGTACCATGTCGGGCTCGTCGCCCACGAGATAGTCGGGAATGACGGCGATGCCGACGCCCTGGCGGACCGCCTCCTTGAGGCCGAAGACGCTGTTGATCTTGAGCGCCGGCCGGCGCGGGGACCGGCTGCAACGGCCGGCCGTCTCCAGCCAGTTGATGCGCCTGAGCGGCGGCGAGGCCTTGCCGCCGAAGGTGAGAATGCGGTGATTGTCCAGATCGGATTCATCGCGCGGCGTGCCAAACTGGCGCAGATACTGGGTCGAGGCGTAGACATGCATGTGCACGGTGAAGAGCGGACGGCGGATGAGGTCGGCTTGGGCCGGCTCGTGCAGCCAGATGGCCACATCCGCCTCGCGCCGGGCGAGGTCCAGCTCCTCGTCGAACAGCAGAAACTCCAGCGAGATGTCGGGATAGAGCTCGAGAAAGGGGCCCATGCGGGGCATGAGCCAGGCCGAGCCGAGGCCGAGCACCGTGGTCACGCGCAGGGTGCCCGCAGGTCGCAGGCTCGCCTCCGAGAGCAGCGCCTCGGTGAGGGTCAGCTTGTCCAGAACCTCCTTGGCGGTCTTGTGCAGGAGCTCGCCATATTCGGTCGGAATGAGGCCGCGGGCATGGCGCAGGAA
>JALUTE010000246.1 GCA_027058255.1 Methyloligella sp.
GGCGAGACCAATTTCGATGCCCGCTACAACGACAACATCCTGGTCAACGCCATGTGCGTCGGCCTCGTGGACAAGGATCGCATCTTCTACTCGGCCGCGAAGGGCGTCGGCCTGCCCGTGGTCTATGTGGGCTCCAAGACAGGCCGTGACGGCATTCACGGCGCCACCATGGCCTCGGCCGAGTTCGCGGAGGACGCGGACGAGAAGCGCCCGACCGTGCAGGTGGGCGACCCCTTCACCGAGAAGCTCCTGCTCGAGGCCTGTCTGGAGCTCATGGCCCGGGACGCCATCGTCGCCATTCAGGACATGGGCGCGGCCGGGCTCACCTCCTCCTCCGTGGAGATGGCGGACAAGGGGGGGGTCGGCATCACCCTCGATCTCGACCGCGTGCCCCAGCGCGAGGCGGGCATGAGCGCCTATGAGATGATGCTCTCGGAGAGCCAGGAGCGCATGCTCATGGTCCTCAAGCCCGGCGCCGAGGCCGAGGCGGAGGCGATCTTCCGCAAATGGGAGCTGGACTTTGCCGTGATTGGCGAGACCACGGATACGGGCCGCCTGATCGTGCGCCATGCGAGCGAGGGCGGCGTGGTGGCCGACATTCCCGTGCGCACGCTCGCCGATTCGGCGCCCATCTATGAGCGCCCCTTCATCCGAACGACGCCGCCCGCGCCGATCGCGCCCGAGGATGTGCCGGCACCGACGAGCCTCATGGATGCGCTCGAGAGCCTGCTCGGCCATCCGGATCTCTGCTCCAAGCGCTGGATCTGGGAGCAATACGACCACATGGTCATGGCCGACACGGTGCAGCGGCCGGGCGGTGATGCGGCGGTGGTGCGGGTTCACGGCACGCGCAAGGGTCTCGCCATCTCCTGCGACGTGATCCCGCGCTATTGCGAGGCCGACCCCCACGAGGGCGGCAAGCAGGCGGTTGCCGAGTGCTGGCGCAACCTGACCGCCGTCGGCGCCGATCCGCTCGCCATCACCGACTGCCTCAATTTCGGCAATCCCGAGCGCCCCCATGTCATGGGGCAGCTCGTCGGCGCCATCGAGGGCATGGCCGAGGCCTGCGGGGCGCTCTCCTTCCCCGTGGTCTCGGGCAATGTGTCGCTCTACAACGAGACCGTCTCGGGCGGCGAGGCGCGCTCCATCCCGCCGACGCCCGCCATTGGCGGCATCGGCCTCATTCCCGATATCGCTCAAATGGCGCGCATGGCCCTGCGCGAGGAGGGCCATGCGCTCATTCTTCTCGGCCGCACGCGCGGCCATCTGGGCCAGTCCATCTATCAGCAGGCCATGGCCGGAGGGCTCGAGGGCGCGCCGCCGCGGGTCGATCTCGCCGACGAGCTCAAGGCCGGCGGCCTGGTGCGCGCCCTGGTGCGCGAGGGGAAGGTGTCGGCCGTGCACGATGTGAGCGATGGCGGCCTGCTGGTGGCGGTGGCCGAGATGGCGCTCGCGGGCGCCATCGGCGCGCGCCTTGCCCTGCCGGACGATGCCCCCCGCTGGCTTGCCAGCCTGCCGGCACACGCCTTCTGGTTCGGTGAGGATCAGGGGCGCTATGTGCTCGCGGCCCCGCAAGAGGCTGTCGGCGATATTCTGGCCCGCGCACGCCTGCTCGCGCTCCCCGCCCTGGTGATCGGCACCGCCGGCGGCGACGCGCTGGCCATCGCGGGCGATGGCGAGCGGGCGCTCGATGCATTGCGCCAGCGGCATGAAGACTGGTTGCCGAGCACTATGACCATCGTCTAGTATCGCGCCTGTGCGGCGATGCCGGGTGGTTCGGCCGCGCGAGCCTGCCAAGCACGAAAAACTGGGAAAACAGACGCAAGGAGTGCGCAATCCATGCCCATGGATGCCGGTGAGATCGAGCGATTGATCAAGGCGAAACTGCCGGACGCCGAGGTGACGATCACGGATCTCGCGGGCGATGGCGACCACTATGCGGCCAATGTCGTCTCGGAGGCGTTTCGCGGCAAGAGCCGGGTGCAGCAGCACCAGATGGTTTACGAGGCGCTCGAGGGCCGCATGGGCGGCGTTCTCCATGCCCTGGCCCTGCAGACCTCGGTGCCCGAGGGCGACAACAAATCCGACAACTGACCGGGCGCCGCGCCCGGCCGTCTTCCAACCAGGATCAGACAGGAAAGAGATACCCCCATGAGCGAACAGGACATCCAGGACTGGATCCGCAAGCAGATCGCAGCCCACGACGTGGTGCTTTTCATGAAAGGCACGCGGCAGTTTCCGCAATGCGGGTTTTCCGGTCAGCTCGTGCAGATCCTCGATCACCTGGGCGTGGAGTTCAAGGACATCAACGTGCTCGAGGACATGGCCCTGCGCGAGGGCATCAAGGCGTTCACGAACTGGCCGACCATTCCGCAGCTCTATGTGAAGGGCGAGTTCGTGGGCGGATGCGACATCGTCCGCGACATGTTCCAGGTCGGCGAGCTGCAGCAGCTTCTCGCCGACAAGGGCATCGCCCACTCGCAGCGGACCACCGTGGCCTGACGCGCGTTCACCCGGGCTCTCGTCCCCGCCGCCCCTCTGGCGCTGCTGTCAGAGGGTGCGCGGGCGGCGGAGCGCACGCGGCGGCCTCGCGCCTCGACGAGCGACGACATTCCGGACATGGACCGCCGCAGATTTCTCCTGAGCCTGACCATCGTCGCGGCTGCGGTGTGCCTGGTGCTCGGCGTCACCCTGCCGGTGATCAAGCTCTCGCGCCTCTATGTGTGGACCGACGAGCACTCGCTCGCCTCGGTCATCTGGGCCCTGTTCCAGAGGCAGGAATACTTCCTGTCCACCATATTGGTGGTCTTCTCGATCATCTTTCCCACTCTGAAACTGCTCTACCTGCTGGCCGCCGCCTCGCTGAGAGAGGGGCAGACGCTGGTGCGCGCCCGCACCCTCGAGCATCTGGAATGGCTGGGCAAATGGTCGATGCTGGACGTGCTGGTGCTGGCGCTGATGATCTTCTACGTCAAGTCCAGCGGCATTGCCGATGCCACGGCGCTTCCGGGCATCTATTTCTTCACTGCCTCCGTGGTGCTGACCATGCTGGCCTATGGCTGGGTCAAGAAGGGGCCCGGCGATGGGGATATTCATTAGAATCCGTGTGGGAGAGTCCACAATCCGTGTGGGAAAGTCCGTTCGGGTGTGCGCCTATCCCGGAAGCGCGGTCCGATTCGCGCCTCCTGCGCCAGCCGCGCAATGTCGCGCACGCCGGTTTATCCACAGGCTAGATCTCGCGCGACGAATTGCCGTGACCCTGGCGAGCGACATTGCTAATGTGCGGCTGCCCGAAAATGTGCGTGTGAATTCATGCACATGAAAGCCCCAAGTGCCTTCTCGGCGGCATTTGGTCTGTCCCCGCTAGACCAAAAGAGCCGCAAAGAGCACTTGGGGCTTTTTCGTGTCTTCCATCGCCCATGCAGGGATGCGGGGCGCACATCGGGTGCCCGGCCGCAGGGGCGGGCTCATCGCCGCCCGGCCCGTTGCAATCCAGGGCACGCCGCAACCCGACAACCCAACATGAATGCGCATGCAAGACGGATCTTGCACTGCGAACGGCCTTGCGAGCAAGAACGCAAGGCCGCCCTGAGGCACGGAGCGAGGCGGCTCCTCCCCGTCATGAGCGGGTCAGGATGCGGCGCCGCTCCTCATACTCCTCGCGATCGATCTCGCCGCGGGCGAAACGCTCATCGAGGATGTCCAGCGCCCGGTTGCCCGAGCCGCCAGCCGGCGGGCCGCTCTCGACCCTGCCACCGCCGCCGCCATCGAAGGCGCGCACCGCCATGACGATCAGCCAGATGACCAGAACCGTCACGGCAATGAAGATGATCGGGCCGAGCCACATGCCACCGCCCCATCCCATCCAGCCACCGTCGACCATCATTTCGTCCTCCTCAAGCGGATGTCCTGCGGAACGTCCGTCCCGCAGATGGGGCCTCCGGCAGCGGGAAGGTCAAGGGCGCCGGCTGCCCGTCAATGGGTCCGCACCTCGATGTGCTTGACCTTGCTCTGCATCTCCGCGGGCTTCGGGATACGGATGGTCAGCACACCCTTGTCGAACTCCGCCTCCACGCTCTGATCGCTCGCCTCGAACGGCAGGCGCAGCGTGCGCGCGAAGCTCCCATAGCGGCGCTCGATATAGTGGCGCTCGCCCTCCTTCTCCTCATGCTCCAGCTTCTTCTCGCCCTTGATGGTCAGCAGATCGCCCACCAGGGTCACGTCGATATCCTTCTCGTCGACGCCGGGAAGCTCCACGGAGACCTTGAGCTCCTTCTCGTTCTCGACGACGTCGAGACGCGGGATCGCCGCACCCCAGGAAAAGCCGTTGG
>JALUTE010000247.1 GCA_027058255.1 Methyloligella sp.
GCAAGGCGCTCGGAGCCGAGCTGCCGGCAGGCCTCGCGAATGGCGAGGATTTCCGCATGGGCCGTGGGATCGGCGAGCGCGCGCATGCGGTTGCGCGCCCGGGCGAGAATGCGCCCCTCGCCATCCACCACCACCGCGCCCACCGGCACCTCGCCCGCCTCTGCCGCGCGCTCTGCCTCTTCAAGGGCAAGCGCCATGGGGCTCTCGCCCTCGCGCGCACCCGCACCGGGCGCGGACTGGCTTGCCTTGTGACGCTGTGCCATGGATACCCATATGCGAAGCTGCGAAACATCCGCTGGCGTGAGCCTCATCGACCCATGACCCGGAAGAGACGGCCCGGCAGGGCGAAAGACGAACGCAAGACCGGTGCGCCTGTCACCACGCGCGCCAATCGAGGGCGAGAGGGTGAGAGAGAGGGCGAAGGCGAGGCCATGCGCATCGCCAAGGCCATCGCCCGCTCGGGGCTGTGCTCGCGCCGCGATGCCGAGCGCATGATCGCCGCCGGGCGGGTCTCGGTCAATGGCCGGGTGCTCACGAGCCCCGCCCTCAACGTGACGGCGCGGGACGAGGTCCGCATCGACGGCAAGCCCCTCGCCGCGCCCGAGCCCGTGCGCCTCTGGCGCTATCACAAGCCCAGGGGCCGTGTCACCACCCATCGCGACCCCCAGGGCCGGCCCACCGTGTTCGAGGCCCTGCCCGAGACCCTGCCGCGTGTGATCTCCATCGGACGGCTCGATTTCAACACCGAGGGGCTGCTTCTGCTCACCACGGACGGCGATCTCGCCCGGCATCTGGAGCTGCCGGCCACGGGCTGGCTCCGGCGCTACCGGGTGCGTGCCCATGGCCGCATTGCGCCCTCCGAGCTCGAAGCGCTCGCGCAGGGCCGGGAGGTCGATGGTGTGCGCTATGGTCCGGTCGAGGCGCGGCTCGACCGCGTGCAGGGGAGCAACATCTGGCTCACTCTCGCCCTGCGCGAGGGCAAGAACCGGGAGGTGCGCCGCCTGCTCGAGAGCCTCTCCCTCACCGTGACGCGCCTCATCCGCATCTCCTTCGGCCCCTTCCAGCTCGGCGATCTTGCGCCCGGCGCGGTGGAGGAGGTGCGCCCGCGCGTCCTTGCCGACCAGCTCGGGCCGAGGCTCGCCCGCGCCTTCCACCTCACGCCGCCGCCGCGCCCGCGCACGCGCAAGCAGGCCAGATCAGCCCCCAAGCCCCGCCGAAAAGCGGCAACAGAGGGGCGGCCATGAGGACCGGAGCATGAGGATCATCGCCGGGCGGCATCGCGGCGCGCGGCTCGCCTCGCCGGCGGGGCGCGCCATCCGGCCCACCAGCGACCGGGTGCGCGAGGCCCTGTTCAACATTCTCGCCCATGGGCTCCCGGCTCCCGGGAGCGATGGGGCGGAGGGCGCCGGCGAAGGGAGTAGCCCGGCCTTCACCCTCGAAGGCGCGCGGGTGCTCGATCTTTTCGCCGGCACCGGCGCCATGGGCCTCGAGGCCCTCTCGCGCGGCGCGGCCTTCGCCCTCTTCGTCGAGACGAGCGCGGAGGCGCGCGGGCTCATCCGCCGCAACATCGAGGCGCTCGGGCTCACGGGCGCAGCGCGCATTTTCCGGCGCGATGCGACGCGCCTCGGCCCGATCGGCCGCATGGCGCCCTTCGATCTCGTCTTTTGCGATCCGCCCTATGGCGCCGGCCTTGGCGAGCGGGCGCTGGCGGCGGCGGTGGCAGGCGGCTGGCTCGCGCCCGGCGCCATCGTCATTTGGGAGGAGAGCGCGGAGGCGGGGGCGGATATCGCTCTGCCCGAGGGGCTCGCCGAGATCGACCGGCGGGTCTGGGGTGACACCCAGGCGATCATCGCCGCTCGAACAGACGCTCGATATCCGTGAGCTTCAAGGCGACCCAGGTGGGCCGGCCGTGATTGCACTGGCCGGAATGGGGCGTCTCCTCCATGGCGCGCAGGAGGGCGTTCATCTCCTCCGCCGTCAGGCGCCGCCCGGCGCGCACCGAGCCGTGACAGGCCATGGTGGCGCAGACCGCATCGAGGCGCTCGGCGAGGGAGAAGGCCGCCCCCTCCTCGCGAAGCTCGTCGGCAAGGTCGCGCACCAGCGCGCCGACATCGCTCTCGCGCAGAAGTGCCGGCACGGCGCGCACCAGCACGGCGGTCTCGCCGAAGCGCTCGATCTCGAGGCCGAGGCGGGCGAAATCCTCCGCATGGGCGGCGAGCGCCTCCGCGTCCTCGGGCCCGACCTCCACCACCTCCGGCACGAGCAGGCCCTGCGCGGCAATGCCGCCATCGGCGAGCTCGGCCTTCATGCGCTCATAGACCAGGCGCTCATGGGCGGCGTGCTGATCGACGATGACCATGCCCTCGCGGGTCTGGGCGATGATATAGGTCTCGTGGAGCTGCGCCCGGGCGGCGCCGAGGGGGCGCTCGAGGAGCGCGGGCTCCGGCGGGGCGGCGCCTGGCGCGGCATCGGCGCTCGGCTGATCGAGGCCGTCCATGAGAGGCTGACCATCGCCGTCGCCCGCGGGCAAGGGGTCCAGAGGCGCCTGGGCCCGCTCACCCATGCCCGGCGCGAGATGGAATGGGCCCGCAGCGGCCACGCCATGGGCCCGGGCAAAGGCCGGCGGAGCGCGCCCCGCACCGCCCGGCGCACCGCCGCTCGCGGCGGCAAAACGCGAGAGGGCCTCGGCGCCGAGGCTCGCGCTTGCCGCATGGCCGGCCGATGCGAGCGCCTCGCGCAGGGCCCCAACAATGAGACCGCGCACCAGGCCCGGGTCGCGAAAGCGCAGCTCCGCCTTGGTGGGATGGACGTTCACATCCACCTCGCGCGGGTCGAGATCGAGAAAGAGGGCGAGCAGGGGAAAGCGGCCCTTGGGGACGAGATCGCCATAGGCGGCGCGCACCGCGCCGGCGAGCAGGCGGTCCTTCACCGGCCGGCCATTGACGAAGAGATATTGCAGCCCCGCATTGGCGCGGTTGAGGGTGGGCAGGCCCGCGAAGCCCGAGAGCCGCACGCCCTCGCGCGCGGCTTCGATGGCAAGGGCATCGGCGGCGAACTCCCGCCCCATGATGCGCGCGAGGCGCCGGCGCGCCGCCTCCATGGGCGCAAGGCCCGGCTGGCTCGCCGGCAGGCGCAGGCCCGCCCGGTCCGCCGTCGTGACGGTGAAGGCGATGTCCGCATGGGCCATGGCGAGGCGCTTGACCACATCGAGAATGGCCGCGTTCTCGGCGCGCTCGGACTTCATGAATTTGAGCCGCGCCGGCGTGGCCGAGAAGAGATCCTCCACCGAGACGCGGGTGCCCGGATTGAGGGCGGCCGGGCGGATGGCGCCCTTCACCCCGCGATCGACCGTGATGGCCGCGCCCGCCCCCGCACCCGAGCCGCTGCCCGCATCGCCCCTCGGCCGGCTCTCGATGGTGAGCCGCGCCACGGCGCCGATGGAGGGCAGGGCCTCGCCGCGAAAGCCGAGGGTCGCGACATGGGTGAGATCACCCGCGTTGGCGAGCTTGGAGGTGGCATGGCGCTCGACGGCGAGCGCAAGGTCCGCCTCGTCCATGCCATGACCGTCATCCGAGACCCGGATGAGGGAAAGGCCGCCTGCCACGGCCGTCACCGCGATCTGGCGCGCGCCGGCGTCGATGGCATTCTCGACGAGCTCCTTGACCACGCTCGCCGGGCGCTCGATCACCTCGCCGGCGGCGATGCGATTGACGGTCTCGGGGGAAAGCTGGCGGATGGGCATGGGGCGCGGTCTCGCATGCGCGATTCGAAATCTCGCCCGAAGCTAGCACGGGCGGGGCGGTTGTTCACGCCACGCGGCGGGCGTTTGGGGAAACCGCGCAAGGCGCGCGAGGGCAACTCCGGGAGAGGGGCCATGTGCGGCGTCTCTATCGGCGCGCCCTCCCACCGGAAGGGAAAGGAGATTGGGAACCCCCACCGGCCTCGACCGCTGGCCAACACGTCGAATCGCTCAGATGCACCCGGCCGCGCCCGCCCCTGCCGCGCTCAGCGATCCTGCCATTCCGGCTTGCGCTTCTCCAGGAAGGCGCCGATGCCCTCCTCCGCATCCCGGTACATCATGTTGCGCACCATGACGTCGGCGGCATAGTCATAGGCCTCGGCGAGGGGCTGCTCGATCTGGCGATAGAAGGCCTCCTTGCCGATGGCGACCGTCGCCGAGGACTTGGCCGCGACGGCCCGGGCCATGGCCAGCGCCTCCTCCATCACCCGCTCGCCCGGCACGGCCCGGTTCACGAGCCCCCACTCGGCGGCGGTGGGCGCGTCGATCATCTCGCCGAGAAGCAGCATCTCCATGGCG
>JALUTE010000248.1 GCA_027058255.1 Methyloligella sp.
CTCCCGAAGGCGGTCTGAGGGGCCCTACGGGAAGGCGGCGCGTGCCGCCTTCCCGCCATCGCTTGCGCCAGCGGCTGCGCCTTTCCGCACCCGGGGCGCGTCGGTGGGCGAATAGGGAGTGAGGTCCGCGCCCTGTCCGGTGCCCACCCGCCGGCAGGACCAGGCTCTGCGAGGTCGCACCACGCCCCCCCCAGCCAAAGGCGCGACCGCGCTCCGGCGAGCCTCGAGCAGCACGCGGACCTCCCTCTCCTGGCGCACCCCCCTTGCGCCAGCGCGCCGCCCCGGCTCCTCGCCGGGGCGGCGCCCCCATCTCACCGTTCTTCGAGCGAACCTCTCCCATGAACACGCCCTGAATAGGGCGCTCAACGTGCGTTCAGGCGCACACCGCTAGTCTTGGCCCGCTCATTTCGACCTGCTCTCAAGATGGAGTTCGCCATGATCACGCGCTCGTCCCTTGGTGTCTTCGCGCTCGCGGGAGGGCTCGCCCTCATGGCCTCGGGCCTCATGCCTGCGCCGGCCGAGGCCCGAACCACCACCTGGTATCACAATGGCTCGGAAATGGGTTGGAGCTCCTATGCCGGTGTGCGCCAGGTCATCAAGTACCGCTACCCGCGGTCCATAGTGGCACGCAAGGGGGCGACCCATGGAGCGGTCCTGTTCCGCGGCTGGCGCGTCGGCCGCCGGCTCTATGGCAAGGCACGCACCTGGCGGCGGGGCTGCCTCAGGTCGTTCAAGTACCGCGTCAGGGGCTGGATATCCGCAGACGGGACACGTGCCGTGCTGCATGGCAGGCGCCCGGTGATCCGCAATTGCCGCATTGTCGATTACGTGCCCTATGGCCGCGATGCAACGCTCGTCCTCACGCGCGGGCATGGCCGTTACGGGCGGCACTGAGCGCGGCTGGCAGCCGGGCGGGTCGGGTACGCCAACAGCTCTCTCGACGTCTTCCTCCCCGGCGGGGCGGGTCGCGGCATGGCGCTGCGGCCCGCCTCGTCGCTCTGGCGCCGCGCTTGCGCCCGCGCGGCTTTTCCCCCATCTATGCGCAATTCAAGGCACGTGGCGACCCGAGCGCGATGGCGAGCGCTTGGTCCGGCCACAGCCTTCCCGTTTTCCATCCCTCTGCGGAGGCTGCACGACGCCATGCCCCTTGCCGAGACCCTATCGGACGCTCTGCGCAATGCCGGGGCCTTCGGCGCCGATCTCGTCCGGCCGGGCATGCACGCCACGCTCCGGCTCGGCGTGACGGGGCTCTCCCGGGCGGGCAAGACCGTCTTCATCACCGCGCTTGTCCGCAATCTCATGGCCGGTGGGCGGCTGCCATTCCTCGAGGCCCACGCCAGCCGGCGCATTCGCACCGTGCATCTCGAGCCCCAGCCCGACGACACGGTGCCCCGGTTCGATTTCGAGGCGCATGTCGCGGCGCTCGAGGCGAGCCCGCCGGTCTGGCCCGAGAGCACCCGACAGATCAGCCAGCTTCGCATCGCCATCACCTATGATCGGCTCTCGCCCTGGCGCCGCTGGCTCGGGCCCGGGCGGCTGAACATCGACATTGTCGACTATCCCGGCGAGTGGTTGCTGGATCTTCCCTTGCTGGACCGGCGCTTCGACGTCTGGTCGGCCGAGGCCCTCGCCCATGCGCAGGCGAACAAGCGGGCGCGCCATGCGGAAGAATGGGTTGCATTGGCACACAGACTGGCGGCCGATCCGCCGGCCGACGCCCCTTCTGCCGAGAAGGCGGCCCTCAAGGGCGCGGCCCTCTTCAAGACCTATCTCGCGGCGATCCGCGCCGAAGGGGATGCCCCGGCGACGCATGCCCCCGGACGCTTCCTCATGCCCGGGGAGCTGGACGGCTCGCCCGCCCTCACCTTCATGCCCTTGCCGCCACCGCCGGCGGGATGCGGGGCGCGCCCCGATCCGCTGCGGGCCATGCTGGCGCGCCGCTTCGAGGCCTACAAGGCGCATGTGGTGAAACCGTTCTTCCGCGATCATTTCGCCCGGCTCGATCGCCAGATCGTGCTCGTCGATGCGCTCGCCGCCCTCGACCGCGGACCCGAGGCGCTCGGCGATCTGGAGGCGGCGCTCACCGCGGTGCTGGCGTGCTTTCGCCAGGGCGCGAATAGCTGGCTCTCACGCATCGTCGCCCCCCGGGTCGACCGCATCCTGTTCGCGGCCACCAAGGCCGACCACCTGCATCACACGAGTCACGACCGGCTGGAGGCGGTGCTGGCGCATCTGGTCCGCAAGGCCGCAGGACGGGCCGAGGGAGCGGGGGCGCGCATCGGCACGGTTGCGCTCGCGGCCATCCGCGCGACGCGCGAGGGCGAGGCCATGGCCGATGGGGTGCGTTATCCGTGCATCGTGGGCACGCCCATGCCCGGTGAGCGTATCGGCGCGGAGCGCTTCGACGGCCGGCGCGAGGCCGCCATCTTTCCAGGCGAGATTCCGGAGGATGTGGATAACGCCCTCGCCCATGGCCGCGCGGCGCATCCCGGAGCACCGGAGATGGAGGTGGTGCGCTTCCGCCCGCCCGTTCTGCCGTCCGCACCGGAAAGAGCGTCCCCGATGCCGCATATCCGCCTCGACCGGGCGCTTCAGTTCCTGATCGGAGATCGACTGACATGACAGCGCCGGACGACAAGGCGCGCACCGGAACGGCGCGCAAGCCGCGGGCCTTCCGCCCGGAGGAGACGGAGATCACGTCCGCGCCCGCGCCCTTCGAGATGGGGCCGATGGCCGATGAAGGGAGCGGGGGCGGGGCGAGCGGCGCGGCCCATCCGCCACGGATTGCGGATGAAGGCGATGTCGCGAACACCGGGGTGCGGCGCGCCTTGGGATGGGGGCGGGTGCTCATCTCCGCTCTACTCGCGCTCGCCGGGATGGCTGCGGGGCTCTGGTTCACGGCGCTCGTTGACAACCTCCTGTCGCGGCAGGACTGGATCGGCTGGGCGGCCATTGGCCTGATGGGGCTTGCGGGCTTTGCCGCGCTGGCACTTGTCCTTCGCGAGTGTGCCGGCATTGTGCGCCTTGCCCGGCTGCGGCGCCTTCGCTCCGGCGCCGAGGCGGCCGTTCGCCAGGGGGACGAGGCGCTCGCCCGGGCAACGGTGGATCGGCTGGAGCATCTCTTCCGGCACCGCAGGGATCTCGCCTGGCAGCGGGCGCGCTTTGCCGAGCATAGCGGCGACATCTTGAGCGCCGAGGACATTCTGCGCCTCGCCGAGCGTGAGCTCATCGGCCCGCTGGATGCGCGCGCCCGGGACGTGGTGGCCTCCTCGGTGCGGCGCGTGTCGGTGGTCACGGCCATCAGCCCGCTGGCGGCGCTCGACATGGGCGTGGTCGCGGTCGAGAATCTGCGCATGCTGCGCCGGCTCGCCACGCTCTATGGCGGACGGCCCGGTTTTCTCGGCCTTCTGCGCCTTGCGCGCATGGTGCTCGGCCATATCGTGCTGACCGGCGGGATCGCGCTTGGCGATGACCTTTTGCGGCAGATGATCGGACACGGCCTTACGGCCCGGCTCTCCGCCCGCCTCGGCGAGGGCGTGTTCAACGGCGCCCTCACCGCCCGCATCGGCATTGCCGCCATGGAGGTGTGCCGGCCACTCCCCTTCCTGGAGATGAAGCCGCCCCGCCTTGCGAGCTTTGTTGCGGCCGTGCTGCGGCGCGGCGGCAAGAGGGAGGCCGAGGGCGAGTGATGGCTCGATCGCACCGCTCGCTTGGTGTGCGATCGTCAACGCGCTCTCGCGCTCTTGCGGCGGGCGGCGGAATGCCTAGATTCGGACTGTCCGCCCCGCGCATGGCGGGCGGGCCTGTGGTCCACACGCAATGGGAGGGAGAGAGCCGATGGTTCAGGTCGTGGAACGCTGGGAAGAGGCGGGCAGCGACACCCGCTACCTCACGCTCAAGGTCTACAGGAAGGAGCCGGACGGGCCTGTGCTTGGCTATGTGCTGCCGGTCAATCTGATCGACGAGAACGGCAAGACGGTCGCCTTCGTCGGAACGCAGAAGGATCGCCCGGTCGCGGAGGCCTATGAGAAGGCGATCGCGCTTGCCGAGGAGCATGGCGTCTCCCACCTTTGGGTGCACGACATGGACAAGCTCTTCCCCCCCGACCAGCGCCCGCCCATTGCCAAGGCGGCGTAGCCCGTGCACTGAGGCGCTCAAGAGATAGCCGCATCACGACCCAACTCGATCCGGCAGTCCAGAGCGGCAAGCCCCGAGTTTGCTGCCCTGGATTGCCGGGCCAATGCCGGATCAAGTCCGGGCACAGGTCCGGTGAAGACGCATACCTTGTGTTTGCGTCCCTGCACTAGCGGGCGATCATGACCGAGTTGTAGGCGCGCTCGAGGACATTGAAGGCAACGGAGGAGGTGAAAAAGCGCCGCCAGCCCTTCTTGCGTGTGGGGGCCGAGACAACGATCACGGAATAGCTCCGCCCCTCCTCGATGATGGCCTCGACGGCGTCGCCCAGAGCCACCTTCTCGCCCGATATGCCAATGCCCTCCTCCTCGATGGCCTTGCGCGCCTTGGCGAGCGCCGCTTCGGCCTTGGGAACCTCGTCCTCGTTGCGGGCGACGGAGAACAGATAGACCGGGCACGCGCAACGGCTGGCGATCTGGGCGTCCTTCCTGGCGGCGCGGATCGACTCCTCATTGTCCGACACGCACAGAAGATGGCCGTGGCTCTCCTCCAGGGCGCGGGCCACCAGCACCGTGCCGGTATATTCCATGGCGACGATTTCCGCGACGCCCGGCTCGATGAAGTCGGGCCCCGCATCGGTGACGCGCTCGGGCATGGGCAGGATCACAAGGTCATAGTCCCCCATGTCGCCCTCGTCGAGAATGCCATGGGCAATGGATGGCGAGACCATGAGCTTGAGGGTGATGGAGCGGCCCTGCTCGCTGGTGTAGACGATCATGTTGTCGCCGAGCGGGTCGCCCGTGACGTCGGCATGGCGGAACTCCTCCTGCCAGTCGGCGCCGAGCCAGCCGAGCTCGATCAGCATGTCCCGGCCTTTCTTCAGCGCCTTCATGCCGGGAAGCTCCAACCCCCAATCGAGGAGATTGGCGCGGGCCACGGACAGGTCCAGCCCGCCGGTGCGCATGCCCTGGTCAACCGGGCGCACATAGAGGAGCGTCAGATTGGCATCGGTGCCCGATCCGATCCGCACCGCATAACGCAGTGCGCGGTAGCTCTCGTCCGAGCCGTCAATGCAGACCAGAACGCTGAAATGGTCCTTGTGCCCGGACGGCTCGGCCTCGCCCGTCGCCTCGATGTCGAAGGTCTTCTCGCTCATGTGCTCCACTCGCTGTCGCCGCGGCTCGAGGCACGCCCGAGCGCCGCGATGCAGGGCGCGCCAAGCGCATCAGAGCATCGCCCATGCACGCTTGTCAAAGGCCGAGGAGCGGCCAGTAGACGGACGCCGCGAAGAGAAGGATGAGGGTGGAGATCACCACCATGCGCGTGCCGACCACGAGGAAATCGGTCGTTTTCAGATAACCCGAGGAATAGACAATGGTGCAGGCGGGCGTGCCGATGACGGTGAGATAGGCGAAGGCCGAGGAGATGGCCGTGATGAAGCCGATGACGATGGGGCTCTCGCCGGCCGCATGGGCCATGTTGAGGGTGATGGGTCCGAGCACCGCGACGGCCGCGCCGTTGGACATGGTGTTGGTGACGCCGGTGGTGAGGGCGGAGACGGCCGTCCAGAGCGCGATGCCGGAATCGACGCCGACGGTGCCGAGAAGATCGAGGAAGCTGGTTGCGACCCAGTGGGCGGCGCCGGTGTCCTTCATCTGAATGCCGAGGGAGATGGCGGCGGCATAGAGCCAGACCACGCCCCAATTGACGCCGTCATTGAGGTCCTGCCAGCGCACGAGGCCGAGCACCAGGAAGAGCGTTGCGCCGAGGATCGCCACCGTGCCGAGGCCGATATCGCTCGAAAGCGTCATCCAGCCCACCAGAATGACGCCGAACACGCAGATGGTGAGCCAGTCGGCCGGCTTCATGGCGCCTTCCTTCTCGATCTGACGGCGCAGCTTGACCACGGCGCGGGCGATCGACCTGTATTCCGGCTTGAAGGTGAGGAACAGCACGCCGGTCACGAAGGGGAGCTGCATCAGGAAGACCGGATAGGCGTAGATCATCCAGGTGACGTAATCGACGAGATATTTCCGGGTCTCGGGATCGGCGGGATCGAAGAAGAACTCCTTCCAGTAGCCGATCATGATGGCGTTGCGGGCGCCGCCCGAGGGCGTGCCGATGCCGGCAACGGACGCACCATAGGAGATGGAGAACAGCAGCACGGCCGCCAGGCGGCGCACATTGCGCGGATCGTCCGAGGTGAGCGAGATGAGGGTGATGGCAACGGGCAGCATCATCGCCGCCACGGTGTGCTCGCCGATGAAGGAGGCGAGAAGGCCGGAGACGAAGGAGATGCCCATGCAGACATTGAAGGTGCCCGTGCCGGTCATGCGCACGATGAGATAGGCGATGCGCTTGTCCAGCTTCTGCTTGACCACGGCGACGGCGAGCATGAGCGAGCCCATGATGAAGAGAACGGAATCGCTCATGAGGCTGCGCGCCACGTCGGTCGATTCGATCCCGAGGAGCAGGACCTCGCCGACGATGATCATCAGGGCGACAGTGGGCAGGGGAACGGGCTCGGTGACGAAAAGGATCACCGCCACGATGGACATGGCGAGAACGATCTGGCCCTCGGGACTGAGCTTCTCGGGCGTGGGCAGGTGCATGATGAAGGCACCCACGGCGAGCGCGATGAAGAACCAGCGCTTTTCCCAGAGAAAAAAGGCGAGGCCGCGCACGGCAGGCGCGCGCACGAGTTTCCTGCTCGCCGGGCCGAGCGCAATGCTGCGGACCCGCTCTAGGCTGGGGAGCTGCGGCAGATGGCGCTGGCCCATGATCCCGGGGCGTCCCTCCTGGTCTTGCTCGGGCGAGAGCCGATGGTGCGCCCGGTTGCAGCCGGCCGCTCCGGGAATGGCCGCACCCTGCGCGCCACGCATGACGCGCAGCCGTGCGGGCAGCGCCCGGGTCTCGCATCCTCTGTGGGCTTCTTCAGGCCCGGGAAGGAACGCACCTCTTCAGGAACCGGTGCACCACGGAACGGTTCCGCGCGCCGGCGCGCCGTGCAAGAGAGCGACCTTCCCACTCGATGGCCCGATTGTAGAAGCAAAGACGCATCGTCCGCCAGCGCGAAAAAGGTCGCAGCAATGGCTTGTGTCGCAGCATCGCTCGCGCCTTGCCCGGCGCGGGGCAGTCGAATTGACGGGCCGATTGGGCGAGACGCCTCGTCTTTGCGGGCCGCCACATTTGCCTTGACGTGCTGCAAGCGGGTGAGAGCTCGGACGGTCGCGAAGTGCGACCCGTTCGGACCGCCCCGAGCGCGACCCATTGGGGCGGGGCCGGAAGCCAGGCAAGGCAATGGTCACAGCACGGTCCGGAAAGAAAAAGCCGGCCCCATCATGGGGCCGGCTCGTTGCTTGTGCGATCTCTCTTGCGTGGCTCCCGCTCGCCCGAGGGGGTCATGAATGGCGCGAACGACAAGCCTCGCACGGTGGGACTTGCATCCCGTCTCCTTACTTCAGCGGCTCTTCCGGCGCGCCGAAGTGCCACACGAGACCGGCGGTGATTTCCCACTGATACATCTCGATGTCGACCGTATTGCCGACGGGGAACACCGTGCCGCCGAAATTCTTGTCGAGCTCGGTGCCCCTGACGCTGTTGCTCGGCACGTACATGCCGGAGAGCTCAAGGTCGAGATTCTCGGTGACCTTCATCTTGGCGCCGGCGGTAAAGTGATGCTGCACCACGCCGGGGGCGATGACGTTGAACATCACATCGCGGGAGCCGATGGGATTGGTGTTGTAGGAGTAGCCGGCGCGCAGGGTGAGCGTGTCGGACACCTCCATCTCGGCGCCGATCTTGAAGATGTCGACGTCCTTCCAGCCAAAGCCGGCACCACCATCCGCTCCGAGGCAACCCGGACCAACGCCGCCCGTTGCCGTCTGGGTGCAGTTGTAGATGTTGGTCGAGGGATTGGCGATCGACGCGATCTGGCTGTACCAGATGCGCTTGTAGTCGGCCGAGATCGTCAGGTTGGGCGTGACGTCGACGGACACACCGATCTGGATGTGCGCCGGAATGTCGAAGTCACCCTGCTCGGCGAAGAGGCCGGAATACTTGTTGAACTCGCCCATATACATCTTGCTCGCGGCAGAGGCGGCCACGCGGATGTTCGGCGAGACGTCGACGATGACACCGGCGCGAATGCCATAGCCCCAGGACACGTCCACGCCCTGATTGGTGACATTGCCCGGCCGGGTGGAAAGACCAGCGAAAAGGCCAAGGCCATCGAGCTCGATCTGCTGGCGCGCGATCAGCGGCGAGACGCCGATCGAAACGTTGCCGAGCTTCTTGGCGAAGCTGACGGCCATGATCGCCTGCTCGAGATTCACGCCCATGGCACCGAAGCAGAATGCGCCGGTTCCCGTTCCAGCTGCCGTGCCGGGGCCAAAGGCGCCGGAAGCCAAGAGCCGGCAGAAGGTCGAGCCCGGCATGTCCGGCCAGGTCGTGTTCATCCCGCCATTGCCATAGACCGTGACGCCAAGGGTGTCGACCAGGCCCTGGTTGACGCGCTTGGTCCAGGAGAAGTTGGGAATGAAGAAGAAGTTCCGCTCGCTGTCATACTGGCCCACCGGCAGCGTGTTCAGTGGGAATGGGCCGCCGCCGAGGTTCACCGTGTTGCCCTCAGTCGCCGTGAAGGAGCGGCGCGGGCTGAACACGGAGACCGACAGGGTGAGCTGATCGTCCACCATGACGATGCCCGCCGGATTGATGGCCGCGATGGTGGCATCGCCCGGATCGGCCAGGCCGGCGCCGCCCAAGGCCTTGTGCCGCGCGCCATAGCCGATGCCGAAATAGCCCTCGGTCGCGTGGGCCGGGACGAGCCCCGTGCCGATCAGCGCGACCGCGGCGCCAAGCCCCAGAATGGTCTTAAAGAATTGTCTCATCGAGTCCCCCCGGTTTCGCCAAACTCCTCAACGAGCATTGTGGCCCCTTGAGCTTACTCCAGATGCCCGGCAAGCCGTTGCCGGCCGAATTGCGAGCGTCACAAAACTCCACGTTTCCAACGCGTGCACACATTGGTGCACGCCCTGGTCCCCCGCGTGCCCATCGCATGCGCGGAAGGGAAAACCGGTTGCAATTTATCATCCGCGCGCGGCGTTGGCTGTAGCATTGTGGACACAGTTTGGTCCAAAAGGCGCCAGCTTTCTGCCTTTTCGGCGGATAACGGGCTTGTCCGAGGGCGCCATGCGGTGGGGAACGAGGCGGCAGGCGCGCCTGGCAGGGGGAGCAGGCTGGCCAAAGAAAAACGGCGGCACGAAGCCGCCGTCAGTCGTCATATTGCGGTTGAGTCGTGTCGCTGGAGCGAGACTCAGGAGGTGTGCTTGATGACGAAGCGGTAAACGCCGTCGTCCTGGCTCTGCTCGACGAGCTCGTTGCCGGTGGTGCGGCAGAAGGCCGCGAAATCCGCCACAGAGCCCGGGTCGGTCGCAAGGACCTCGAGGGTGCCGCCCGCAGGCACGTCCTTGATGGCCTTCTTGGCCTTGAGGATCGGCAGCGGGCAGTTGAGGCCCTTGGCATCGAGGGTCATGTCAGCCATGTGAAGTCTCCCTAACTCGTCTGGTCGTGGTCGAAATTGCAAGATCGTCTCGGACGCCCCGGCTGCACCACCGCCTCGGGACACCTTCAGCAAGACGCCGGCGCGGGCCGCGGCGCAACCGGCCACGAGGCCGGCACGACCGGGGCGGAGCCGAGTTCCGTCATATGAACAGGTTCACGTCGGAGTTGAGCGCATTCTCCATATAGGTGGCAGCGCCGCCGAGCTCGATCCCGTCGATCAGATCGCCCTCTTTCATCTCGAACAGGTCGAGGGTCATCTGGCACGCGATCATCTTGACATCGGACTCGACCGCCATGTCGCGCAGCTCCGGGATGGAGGCGACGCCCTTCTTCTTGATGAGGTTCTTCATCATGGTGGTGGCCATGGCGTTGACGCCCGGAATGGCACCGACGAGATTCGGCATCTTCATGTGCATGCCCATCATGGGCATCTCCATGTCCGGCTTGCCGAGAGGCGAGATCTGAAGGTTGAGCTTCTTCTTGAGAAGGGCCAGGCCGTAGAAGGTGAAGAACATGGTCACGTTCACGCCCATCGCCGCCGCGGTCGTGGCCAGGATGAATGGCGGGTAGGCCCAATCCAGCGTTCCCTTGGTCACGATGATCGACATGCTCTTGGCATTGGCGCCGCCGCCGTTTGCGTCAGTCATTCCGCCTCTCCTATGTACCCTCGTCTGATGAGATGAGTGGACGTCCTCGCCGAAATGTCTTGGCCGTTCCGCGGCCGTCCCCTGGGAGCGCTCGCAAGCACGCCGTTGCGCCCACGAACGCGTCGATCGAACTCACGCCATCTCGCACAGGCGCACTTGCGTTCCCGCGACCATTGAACGCGGCCGCGGCCTTCGCTGCGATTGCACCCGCCCCTCGCACGAGCGCCGGGTCTCATGCCCCTTCCGCTCGAAGCCGCAGGCCTTCGCCGGCCCATCGTATCATAATATCAGCAAGTTCTCATATACCGATAATTGCAGGCGGGCGCACCGGTCAAGGCCCATGCGATGATGTAACACACGTTTGGAGCCGTTGGGAAGCACCGCCAGGCACCCCGCCAACGGGACCATTGCCCGTCGCAGCCGGTAGGACTAGGCTGGCAAGGCAGGGGAGGGCGAAAGAAATCCGGAGCGCGGACACTTCAGGGGACCCGGATATCATGGCAGGAAAACTTGTGATCATCATGGCCAACAGCGGCCCGGGAACCGGTATCGAGCTCGGCCCTCCGCTCTACCAGGCGGCCACGGCCGCGGCCATGGATTACGAGGTGGAGGTGATCTGCACGGCCGGCGCGAGTCGGCTGATGAAGAAGGGCGTCGCCGAGACTCTCACCCTCTCCGACGCCTCCGAGCGGACGGTCTACGAGTTCATCAAGGATGCCCGTGCCGCGGGCGTCGTCTTCTATTGCTGCGTGCCGAATCTCCATGCCTTCGACATGACCGAGGCCGATCTCATTCCCGAATGCGCCGGGCTGATGGGCGGTGCGCGGCTCATCGAGGAGCTGATGGAGAGCGATTGCAGGGTGCTGAGCTACTGATCGCGTGGCCGGGCGGGGCGAGGGCGGCCGAGAGGGGCGTTCGTGCAAGGCGCCCGTTCGTGACGGGATGCGCGTTAACGGATCCTTAAGCAGGGAGGATTCAGGATTTCGCCTCAATCTGCCGGCAAAACCGGCCTGTTCGCATGTCCAGTTCGCGTGTCCGGGTCGTGGCCCGGACATGTAGGTGTCACCAGCGTTCGAGAGTTGCGTTTCATGGTTGCGTCCCCGTCCTCCGCCTCCGGTCCGGCGCGTCGCCGAGCCCGCCAGGATCGCTCCGAGCCCGCTAGGGTTTGCCCGTCCCGTGAGGGGCGCACTCGGGATGTCGAGCGCGCCAGCAAGGCGGAGAGCGTCGCCCCCGACCGGGTGATTGTCGGCGACTGCCTCGACGTGCTCCGCCATCTGCCCGCCGAGAGCGTCGATCTCGTCTTCGCCGACCCGCCCTACAACCTGCAGCTGGAGGGCGAGCTGCTGCGTCCCGACAACAACACGCGCGTCGACGGCGTGCATCAGGACTGGGACAAGTTTGCGAGTTTCGAAGCCTATGACCGGTTCTCGCGGGCCTGGCTCGCCGAGTGCCGGCGTGTCCTCAAGCCCGATGGCGCGCTCTGGGTGATCGGCTCCTATCACAACGTCTTCCGCCTCGGCAGCGCGCTGCAGGACCTCGGCTACTGGATCCTCAACGATATCGTCTGGCGCAAGAGCAACCCGATGCCGAATTTCCGCGGCCGGCGCTTCACCAATGCGCACGAGACGCTGATCTGGGCGGCCCGCGGCCAACGTTCGCGCTACACCTTCAACTACGACGCCATGAAGGCCGGCAATGACGATGTGCAGATGCGCTCGGACTGGCTGTTTCCCATCTGCTCGGGACCCGAGCGGCTGAGGGATGGCGAGGGGCGCAAGGCGCATCCGACACAGAAGCCGGAGGCGCTCCTGCACCGCATCCTCCTGGCGACCACCCGGCCGGGCGATCTGGTTCTCGACCCGTTTTTCGGAACCGGCACCACGGGTGCCGTTGCGCGCAGGCTCGGGCGCAAATGGCTCGGCATCGAGCGGGATGCGGACTATGCGCGCCAGGCCCGCGAGCGCATCGCGCGGGTGCGCCCCCTCGGCCCCGATGCCCTCGGCACCATGCCGGCGAAACGCTCCGCACCGCGCGTGCCCTTCGGCACCCTCATCGAGCTCAATCTCCTCGAGCCCGGCACGACGCTCTGGGATCGGCGGGCGCGCATT
>JALUTE010000249.1 GCA_027058255.1 Methyloligella sp.
CGTCGATGCGGCGTGACAATCCGCGCCTGCCGATCTTCGTTCCCGGCGGCCATCCCATGAATCCGCTGGGTGTGCGGGCGCTCTATCTCGGGGCCACCGCCTATCGCATTCACGGCACGGATGCGCCATGGTCCATTGGCCGTGCGGTCTCGCGCGGCTGCATCCGCATGTACAACAAGGATGTGATCGACCTCTATCCGCGGGTGCGGCTGGGAACGCGCGTGACGGTGACCTACAGGCGCTACGCCAGCCGTTGACGGTGGTGACGGTGGGCGAGGGGCTGAACGGGCACCTCGCCCATAGAGGCGATAGCCGAAAGGGGGCGACCCCGCCGCGATGCGTTTGCGGCGGGGTTTCGTTTGCTGTTTGCTGGCCCGGCAGGCGTGGCCGCCGCCGTCACTTCGAGGCGGGGGGCGAGCTCGCACCTTCCTGTCGCGTGCCCAGGCCCATGGCGCCGCGCAGCGCCCGCCAGTTGCGCGAGAGCTTGCAGGAGAGATCCTCGAGCTTCGATTTGCGCGGCTCGGGCATTGCGGCCTGGTCGGGCATCAGCGCCTCGATCTCGAACGCATAGACCTCCGCCTCGACCTCGCCGACATCGTCGAACGCCTCGCGATAGGACGTGCGGGCGATGTGCGGCGGCATCTCGAGGGCTGCGGCCGCTTCTCGCGTCGCGAGAATGTAGCGGTCGAGCGACAGGGCGTTCTTCGCCAGGCGATGGATGACGATGACCGGCAGGCCGCTGATTTCATGCGTGCCGCGGAAGGCGTAGTGCAGCACGGGCCCCCTGTGAACGATGGTCTTGAGCTCGAGCTGCTCGATATTGCGACAGGCGCTGCAGGGGCATGCATTGGAGCGGGCGAGCGCCCTGCGCCGCGCGTAGAAATGGTGCTGCATCGAGAGCAGGGTCTCCGCGAGATTGGCGCCTGCCAGGCCGCCATCCGGCGCCACGGGGCCGTAGAAAAGAATGGCGTCGCCCTCGATCTTTCCGGGCGTGAGGGCGGGCGAGGCGCTTTCGATGAGGGAATCCAGCAGGTCGGAGATGATCGCCTGCGCATGGTCGAAGGCGAAGCGGCTCAGAGAGACGAAGCGCGTGTAACCGCTGATGTCCGGCATCACCAGGATGGTGTCCTGCTCCCTGGCCCGGGAGGCGCGCGCATCGCCGCCACCCCCTGGAACGCGCCCGTTCGGCCCTGCCAAGCCGAGATGGCCGGGCGGGCCCAGGACGTCGCGGGGCTGGAGGGGAATGCGCCGGGCGAAGAAGAAGACGAGCGTCAAGGCCAGCGCAATGAGAGGCAGCAACACCGCCCCGACCATCAGCAGGGAGTGCAGATGCAGCTCGTCTAGAATATGCGTCCAGTGATAAGCGAGCCAGTTCGCCACGGATATGCTCCCAAGGGACGCTTGCCGCTCCCGGGCCGGGCCCATGCCCGGGCAGGGACGTCGATACGGTCTCGGCGCGAGTGCGCCAACCCTGTCTCGCAGCGCCTCCCGCACCCTATCGCGCGCGGCCCCAAACGGTCGCGCGTTTGGCGGCTCAGGCCCAGCTTCTGCGTCCCGGCGACAGCGACCCCGCTTCGGATCATACAATCTGCCTGCGGGCGAAAGGCTTCATCTCCAAAGCCGCGGAGAACCGCTGGCCGATCGACGACCAACATCCGCCGGCCGGAAGAGATCATTCACCTTGCAGATATCATAGACCGTGTCGCCGGCCGAGACCACCATGATCGCGAGCTGCGCGCGGCCCCAACGCCCGGCACGCTCGCTCGCCCACGGGCACGCACGCACCTCCGCGCCGCCTCTCCAGGCCCCGAGGGCGGCGTGGGAACGGGGGAAGGGCGGCGGCCCAGGCGCGCCGCCCCTCCGCATTGGCACGGCGATCACATCTTGTGGCCGCTCATGCCCTTCTTGTCATCGCTGTCGCCATCACCGTCGCCCTTCTTGGGCATGGAGCCGTGGCTCATGACCGGCTCCTTCTCGCTGCGATAGCGCATATGGCAGGTCTGGCAGACCTCGGCCATGCGTGCGACCAGCACGCGCGGCGAGTTGTCGTCGCCCGCCGCGGCCGTCATGGCGCCGGAGCCTTTCTGTCCGCCCATCATGGCGCCCATGCCGCCCGGTCCCTTGTCGGCGACCTTCTCGAGCGTTTCGGCATAGGATGCGAGCTGGTTGGCCAGCGATGCAAAGCCCTTCCAGTCCTTCCAGATCTCGGGCAGTGCGCCGGTGCCGCTCTTGGGCCCATCCTTGGGAAAGAGCTTCAGAAACGCATTTGTACCCTCCCGAATCTCCTGTGCCGCCTCCTTCACGGTCTCGGGCTCATAGTACTCCCAGCCCATGGTCGTGGCGATCAGCTCCTGCATGGCGAGCTTGAGGTTGTCCATCACGCCCATGCGCTCGGCGATAATGCCCTTCGCGCCTTCATGGGCATGTCCACGAGGCGGCGCCCAGAGGCTGGCCACGATCGCGAGCATGGCCATTGTGGCGAGCAGGGCTCCCTTCGAGAGGCGAATGCGGTGCCTGCCTGGCTGCATGTGTTCTTGCATGGTTTTTTCCTTTGCTTCATCGTGTGAGCCCCCGGCGTGCCGACGAGCGGCTCCCAAGTAAACGGCACTCAGACCTTGATCCCGTCCTTGCGCAGCTCGGCCGCGGTCGCGGTGCGGGCAAGCGTGCCTTCCGGCGGATTGTACCAGCCCGGATCGTCGTAGCTCTCCAGATCTGCGCGGACCTTGAACACGGTGAACATGCCACCGACGCCGAGATAGCCATAGGGCCCGTCGGCGCCGACCATCGGAATGCTGTTCTCCGGAATGTCCATCATGGCGGCATGCTTGCCCATCTCGCCCATGCCCTTGGTCCCCATGGTCATGTAGCCCGGGATGAGATCGCCGACGCTCGTGTTCACAACGCGTGCGTCCACCCCCACCATGTTCGGCAGGCCATGACCCATCTGGTTCATGATGTGATGGGTCATGTGGCAATGCATGGCCCAGTCGCCGGGATTGTCGGCCACGAACTCGATGTTTCTCGTCTGGCCGACACTGACCAGAACGCTCACCTCGGGCCACTGGGCGGCCTCCGGAATCTCGCCCCCATCGGTTTCCGTGATCCGGAACGCATAGCCATGCAGATGGATGGGGTGGTGATCCATCGCCGAGAGATTGCCGATGCGCATGCGCACCTTGTCGTTCAACTTTGCCACCATGGGCTCGATACCGGGAAACACCATGCCATTCATGGTCAGGGTGTTAAAGCCGACCGCCACGGTGGTGTCCGGCCGGTAGGTGCCGGGCTTGATGTCCATCTCGTGCAGCAGCATGACGAAGTCCCGGTCGGGACGCGGCCGCTTGGGCTTGCGCGGATGGATGATGAACATGCCCACGAGCCCCATGCCCTCCTGGGTCATGGTGTCCTTGTGGGAATGGTACATGAAGGTGCCGTGCTGAATGCACTTGAACTCGTAGCGGAAGGTCTCGCCCGGCTTGATGACCGGCTGAGAGAGATTGGCAACGCCATCCATGTTGGCGGGCAGAATGAGCCCGTGCCAATGCACCGAGGTCGGCACCGACAATTTGTTGGTGACATAGATGCGGATCACGTCCCCTTCCACCGCCTCGATCACCGGTCCGGGGAAACGGCCATTGTAGCCCCAGCAGATGGCCTTGAAGCCCGGTGCGAACTGGTGGACGAACTCCTCCGCCACCATGTGGAACACCTTCACCCCGTCGACGATCTTGAAGGGGAGCGTTGCCCCGTTGGGCACCACGACGGGCGTGTAGTCCTTGCCCGGCTGGCCGGGGGGGAAGGTGTCGTCCGGATCGACGGTGCGGGCATACCAGTCATTGCCGCGCGGGTGAGCGTAGCCGGATGCCGGCGAGGCCTTCGGCCGGCTCGTCTTCTGCTGCATGCCACCGGACATCTGGCCGTCATGCGAGCCCCGCATGCCGCCCATATTGTGTCCCGAATGGCCGGTCTGAGCCTGGGCCAGATTGATCCGACCACCCAAGGCCGCTCCGGCCACGGCAACGCCCGAGGCCGCCAGGAACTTGCGACGTGATTTATCCATCCTAGTGTCCTCCTTGTCCTCCGCCGCCACCGGCTGGTGCGGCCGCCGCGACGGCCATTCCGCCGCCACCGGGCGGCATGCGTCCGCTCAGCAATTGCCGGATGGCGATCCGTGCCCTCCAATAGGTCTGCAATGCGCCGATGAAACCACGACCGGCCTCGATCCGGTCGCGCTTGGCGCGAATGAGGCGGAACACGCCTTCCTGCATGGCGTTATATTGACGCTGCGTCTCACGCAGCACGCGCTCCGTCTGCGGCAGAAGCGCCTTGCGATAGTACTGGACCGTCTTGCGGGCGGTGAGCAGGCTGGCCCGGGCAAGGCGTGCGGCCGAGCGGATGCGCACCGCCGCTGCCCAATAGCGACTCTGAATGTCGCGAATCATCATGATGGCACGGGCCTTCTTCGCCTGCCCCTGGTCGAAGAGCGGAAGCGCGACGCCAAAGGTCGGCCCGACCCGCCAGGTGATTTCCGTCTCCGTGCCGGGCTCGCCGCCGTCTTCCGGTGGGTCGAGCTCGACCACCTCGACGGCCCGCTCGGCTTCCACGCCCACATCCAGATCGGGCAGGATCGCCTGTTTGACCGTCAGGCCGTAACGCGCAACCAGGGTGTTCAGCTGCTGCCGAAGCCCTGCGAGCTCCAGGCTCGCCTTGACGGCACGCTGCTCGATGCCGGCAAGCGGAATCTCGCGTGCTGGCAGGCGTTTCAGCCGCTTCGTGGCCCGCCAGGACGTATCTCCGCCCGTCAGGCCCATCAGCACGTTCAGCGCCTCGCGCGTCTCGGCAACGCGCGCCTGCGCGGCCGCGAGCAACAATTTGGACGAGGTGAGAAGCGCCTGTTGCTGCTCGAAATCGAGGGCCGTGGCGTTGCCGGCCTCGCGAATGGCCTTGGCGGCAGCCACGCTGGCGCGCGCGGACTTGACCACCTGCTTGAGCAGTATCACCTCCTCCTCGGCCGCCACGTGATCGACGAAGGCGAGATGGGTCCGCCCGATCACGTCGATAGCCGCGCCCGCCACCTGAATCTTGGCCTCCTCGAGCTGGGACTCGGCGATCCGCTGCTTGAGCGGTATCCACAAGATCTCGATGAAGCGGAAACCGATGCCGAGCGCGAGCTCGGGCGTGCCCGTGCTCACGGCCTCCGGCCAGTTCACGACGCCGTCGAGAACGGGATTGGACAACAGCCCCGCCTGCACCAAATCCGCCTGAGCCAGGCCCAGGCTGGTATAGACGGCGCGAAGCTCCCTGTTGTTCAGAAGCGCGATCCGCACCGCGCTTGCGGGCGTGAGCGGCCGGGAGAGCAGAGCCTTGACGGTCTCGCGGGCTTCCAGGTCCTCCTGGCTTCCCGAATCCCACTGGATGCGCGCGCCGGTGCGCGCCTCCACATCGTCGGCAACCGCCAGGAAAGCCTCCTGTGGCGAGATCGAGGCGCAACCCGCAAGGGTAAGCGCTGCAGCGGCAACGAGTGCCGGTTTGGTCCAGCGTCCGAGCATTATCCTATCCCCCCTGCCCCTATTGATGCTGACCATGGCCGCCGCCGGACATGCCTGGCATGGCCGGCATGCTGCGCCCGGCAGGACGACGTGGGACGCGCCCCGTCCGGGCCACGTGCGGGCGCACCGTCTGAAGCTCGGGCCGCAGGGCCGGAGGTGCCGGAATGGGCGCCGCTGCCGGCGCGCTCGGGTCGGCCGGATGGCCGAAAGGCGTTGCGATGTCGGGCGGTGTGAGGTCACAACCGGCAACCCCCAATAGCAACAGGTTTATGGTAATCAGGCGTCGAATCACGGCTTGCCCCCCTTTGGCGATGCTATGAGACGTGTTGAACCCGGGGTTCGCTCGCGCCTCAGCGGCTCGTAGCAGCGCACGGCCCATCCGGCCGCGCTCCGCTCGGTCTTGAGACGCGTCAGCTCTGGAACTCAGGAAAATTAGATACGCAAGCGGCCCGTGCGAGAAAGCACACTTCGGGCGTCGCCATCCGCCGACACCGACGGGGCCGGCTCCATGGCGGTGTGACTTGCGAGCGTGGGCAGGGGCGCGGTGGGAAGGCCGACAAGCATGGGAGGTGGCGAGGGTGCGCGATCGGCTGTCAGGATCGCGACCATGCCGGCCATGCCGGCCCGCGCGAGCCATTTCCCGCACACGGCACTGCAATCATCATTGGATTGGGGCGAATGCCCCGGACACTGCGAGGCCTGCCCATGGCCGACATTGATGTCGTGCGCCTTGCCGGCCCCCGGCACGGCGCCGCGACGAGCCGGGACCGAAGAAGGCCCGCGCTCCATACCCTTGCCGGCGCCCGCCCCGCGGTCGCTTCGTCCCATGCGGTCGAGAGCGACATGATGGCTTGCCATCGCCACGGAGGGCATTACCTGAGCCTGCACCGAAGTGGCCACCGCACACGGGGCCGCCGCCAGTGCTACGGCGAGCACCAGCGTCCACACGCGTCCCAACGAGGCCGACAGTCTTCGAATCACAGGCACACGTCTCCCTTCGATCAAGCGCTCATCATAGCGAGGCCCATTGTGCTGGCAAGTCACATTTCCGTTGTGCCCCGAGGCCCATTGTCCCGCAAGGCTCGGGCGCGTCGGGCGAAACGCCCTCGCCTCCCTCATGCCGCCCGCCCGCGCCCGAGCGAGTCTGCGCTCTGGGCATGAGCGGTTTCGGGGAAGCGGACGATCACCGTGGTGCCCTTGTCGGCCTCGCAGACCAGCTCCACGCTTCCGCCATGCAACTCGACCAGGCTCTTGACCAGCGACAGTCCGAGCCCGGCGCCGCGATGCTTGGAGCCGTGCGGGCGGCTCTCGAAGCGCTCGAACACCAGCTCGCGAAAATCCGGCGGAATGCCGGGCCCCTCGTCCTCGACGGCGAAATGCACATGCCCGTCCTCGCGCCAGCAGCGAATGCGGATTGCCTGTCCCGGCTCGGAAAAACCGATGGCGTTGGAGAGCAGATTGTAGAGCACCTGCTTGACCCGCCGCTCGTCGGCAACGAAGCGCCCGACATCGTCGCCGACCTCGATATCGAGCGTCAGGCGCGCCAGCCGCACCCGCTCGCGCACCCCGGCCACGGCGGCCTCGATGATCTCCTCGGCATCGATCGGTGCGCATTTCAGCTCGAGCGCGCCGGCGTCGATGGTGGTGAGGTCGAGAATATCGTCGATGATCGCCTTGAGGGTCATGCTGGAGGCGTTGATATCGCCCACATATTCGCGCTGCTTGGGGTTGAGGGCGCCGGTGCGCGGGCTCGCCAGAAGCTCGGAGAAGCCGATGATGTTGTTGAGCGGCGTGCGCAGCTCATAGGACACATGCTTGACGAAGGTGCTCTTGAGCCGGTCGGCGGCCTCCAGGGCCTCGTTGCGCTCCCGGAGCACGCGTTCGACCCGTTTGCTGTCCGTGATGTCGATGAAGGTGAGGAGCGTGGCCCCATCGGGGAGCGGCAAGCCCGCATAGGCGATGACACTGCCATCCGGCCGGTTCATCTGGCCGGATATGCGCTGGCGCTTCTCTGACATGGCGGTCACGGCCCGAAGCACGTCCGGCCACGCGGTCTCGTCGTCGAACAGGACCCGGCAGCGCTGGACGACCTCCTCCACATGCGGGCTCTGCTCCAGATCCTGCGGGCCAAGCTTCCAGATGCGGGCGAAGGCCGGGTTGAACAGGCGCAGCCTGCCATCCATGTTGAACACGGCCACCCCCTCGCTCAGATGGTCGAGGGTCTCTCGCTGCACGCGGATGAGGGCGTTGAAGCGGCTCTCCAGCTCCAGCCGCTCGGTGACGTCGTCGTAGAGATAGGTCACGCCGCCGTCGGCGCGCTGCTCCGCAACCACGTGCAGGGTGCGGCCTGCCACATGCCACCAGTCCTCATATTCCCGCCGTGTGCCATAGACGGCGAGAATGTTCTCCTTCCACTTGGCATAGTCGCGCTCGCGCGGCAGGCGACCGAGCTCGAGCAGCCTGTCGAGGATCTCGGCATCGCGCGGCCCCGTTTCCAGCCATTCCCGATCCAGTTGCCAGAGCCTGTGATAGGCCTCATTGCAGAATCTGAGACGTTGATCGGGGCCGAAGATCGCGACTGCCGTGGCGACCCGGTCGAGCGTTCGGTGATAGGCGGCGACCTGCCTGTCGAGCTCGCCCTTGGCACTCTCGAGCGCGGCCACGTCCATGGCGATGGCCAGCGCCAGACCCTCATGGGTGAGCGAGATGAGGTCGTAGGATTGGCGCTTGCCGGCCACGATGACGTGGATGCGCTGCCTGAAGGTGCGCCCCTCGCCATGGGCCTTTGCGATGGCTTCGCGCTGGCGGCTCTCGAGAAGCTCGATCTGCTGTGCGACGACATGCTCTGCGCTCTCGGCCTCCACGGCGGCGACATAGGCCTCGTTCACCCACAGGATGCGCCCCTCGCCGCTGCGCAGCCAGGCGGGCATGGGCAGGGCCTGCAGCAGGGCGCGATTGGTCCGCAGCAGGCGTTTGAGCTTGCGGTTCTCCTCCGAGATGCCGGCGAGGTCGAGCCTCTGGCCGGCGACGTCGCGAATGCGCAGAACCGCGTGACCGCCCGCGGTCCGCCCGTCGATCTCGCAAGGAGCGCCCGCCCTGGTCGTCACGAAAATATTGAAGGCGCGCCCGGACCGGAAAAGCTCCGTCAGCCGTCCGTCGAACTCGTGCCAGGAGCCGCTGGACAGCCAGCTCGCAAAGTCCAGAATCTCGCCTGCGGCGAAGGGCAGACCCGGAATGGCGCTGCCCGTCGTCCCGCGCAGGGTATGGGCGATGATGCGAGGGTTGCGGCCGGTCTCCCAGAGGATGAGAATCTGCGGTTCGGCACGGATCACGGCCTTGGCCGCCTCGAGGCTCTGACGCAGGGCCTGGGCTTCGCCGAGGGCCTTCTGCTCGCGCCACTGGGCCTCACGCGTTCGGCGCACGAGAATGGCGATGGCGAAGGCGGAGAAGACGATCGCGCCTGCGAGAACGGCGAGGGTGAGCAGACTGCCGAGCGAGAGCCTTGCGATGCCTGCAGCGCTTCCATCCCGCCAGATCACCGCCACCGACAGAATGGCGACGCACGCAAGGCTCGCGACGAGCAGCCCCACCACGTCGGCACGCATGCCGGTTTTGTTTTCGAACGTGCTCACGGGACCCGTCAAGAACCGCTCAGCCCCCGAGGCCGGTGCCCAATTAAGACAACCCGCGACGCACGCACGACAATTCTGTCCGGCAAGGGAGGATCGATGGAAGACCGAATCGACATCCCATTATGGAGTGCTTCGCCGCCTCTGGCCAGTCGGGCGGCGCATTTCTCCGGAACTATTGCTCGCAGGACACAGTTTGCAACATGTGGTTGCACGCGCCGGACGATCTACCACAATTTCAGAATATCGGCGAAGAGGAATCGAAGGAAAAATATGAGGGCGATGCTGCCGAACAGCAGATGCACCCAGGGCCGCTCGCCATTGGCGTCCCGATAGGTCAGGCCGTGCAAGGCAATGATCCCCGTGACGATGACGGCGAGCCAGTCGATCCATTGCCCCTGCATATGGTCCGTGCTCCGAGTTCTTGAGTTGCGCTATCGGCGCCGACCAGCGGTCGCACATTGCGCGGTCTATTGTTGCGCTATCGCTCGCGACAAGCGCTTGCTGCTTGAGCGCGTTCTTAAGTGGCGCTACCGCTCGCGACAAGCGCTCGCTACTTGAGCGCGGGGCTCGCAGGCCCGCGGCCGCCTGCAATGCTGCAATGGCCCTCAATAGCACGGCGGGAACATGCACTGGTACTTGAGGACCCGCGCGGTCCATTCGCTGAGCAGGATAAGCAGGAAGAGGGCCGCGAAGGCAATGAACAGGAAGTCGTAACCGCGGCTCTGCTGCTCGCTGGATTCCCTGCGCCGCGCGATGCCGAAGGCGGCCGGGTCGAGCGTGCCCTCCTTGTCGAGCTGGGCGACGCGATTGGTGAAATGCCGGACCCAGGGCGGCACCCTGTCCTTGAACATGTATCCGACGAAATAGCGCTCGATCTCGTCCTCGCTGCCCTTCTCGCCGAACCATTGCTCATAGGCGATCTCGAAGACCCGGAACTCGCCGACCGAAAGCAGCGAGGCGGTGCGAAGCACGGACCAGACATCGGCCGGGATGCTCTTCTCGTCGAAAAAGCGCCGATCGGGGCTCGGCTTTAGGGGGAAGGGAAATCTGAATCCGAACATGCCGCCATTACCAGCGTTGTTCCGCCTCGTCGTGCTGCAGCGTCTCGCTCTCGCTCTCACCCGGCATGAGAGCATCATAGACCCGCCATGGGGTGGACGAAAGCCCTCATGCCGGATCTGTAATGGCCCCGCGCACGGCGGGTGCCTCACGGGGGGACCACGGCGCTGCCTTAACGCGCTCACTGAGCGGGGAGCAGGGAGCGTGGAACGGGGGCGAGCGCCTGTCGGCGCCGGTAGCGCAACAGAGAACCCGCTCAAGCAGCGAGCGCCTGTCGCGAGCGGCAGCGCCACTCAAAAACGCCGGAACATGTTGATCCCGCCATAGGGCACCGACGGCGCGTCATAATCGCCCGAAAGGCCGCCCGAGAGCGAGATTTCCGCGAAATCCGCGCGATAGCGCAGGAAGAGCCCCGCCCGTCCGGCCCTGTAGGCCGCATTGCCGAGCCCGCCAAGCTCGATGCCGATTGCGAGGCGGTCCAGGACCCGCCGCTCCACGCGTCCCCGCACCCAGTAGGAGGAGAAGGCGCTGGTCCATTGGGCATCGAGGCTGAGCGCAACGCGCCGGTTGAGATCCGTCCAGCTCTCGAAGGCGAGCATCGCCCCGACCGCCTCGCCCGAGACGGGGTTCTGCTCATCGGCGGGTGAGAGCGTGTGCGCACTGGCCTGCACGCCAATGAAGGCTTTGGCGATGGTCCTGCCCCGGCGTATCTGATAGCCGATCAGAGCTGCGCCGAGCCCCGTGCGGCCGAGGATCCGCGCCCGCCTCTCCCCGTCCTCGCCGGGAAGGTTGCCATCATAGCCGTAAAGGCCCGAGCCGCCGCTCGCACGAAGGCGCAGCCCCGTCTCAAGACTGGACCCGAAGGGGGCGAATGTGATGCTCGCATAGGAAAAGCCCGAGCTGGCCGTGCCATCGACGCCGCTCCCGATCTCCCAATGGGGCCCCACCCCACCGTCGCCGTCGCCGGCGAGGAGCGGTGCTCGTGCCATTGCGGCCAGAGAGACGGCGAGCGTCAGGGCGCATGCAATGCCCCCGAGGCCCACGTCTCGGCGCACGGCCCCTCGAGCTCCACCACAACCGGCATCGCCGACCCCACTCACGACGCCCCCCGACGGAACAGTCAACGCAGAAAACGGAGAGCAGGTTAAGCAAAGCGAAGCGTAATACGCAACGCATATCAAGTTTTGTTGTCTGTTTGTTCTTTGTTCTGGAAATATTTCACCAATGAATACAACTGTTGATTGCGCGCACTGGGGGATGCCAGCGACGATGCGCGGCCCGCCATGGGCAGGCTCCCAATGGGCAAAGGTGATCGCCTCGTCCCGTTGTATTGCACCGCTGCTGCACCTACCTCCCAGGGCAGGAGTGCGCGGTTCTCGACCGCGCCATGACGCCGGTCCGCCGCGCCCCACAGTTTCACGCGTACCAGGTCTCACGCATGTCGGGGAGGCGAGAATGGCGACCACACATCATCACCAGCACAACGGGTCCGGCCGCAGGACAGGCGCCGTCGAGGACTTTGTCAGCGCCGGCCTGCAGGCCATGACGACGACGCCCGAGGGGCTGGAGCCCCTGGCCGAGAGCATCACCCGCGTGAATCTCGAATGGCTCGGCCTGGTGGGCCGCAGGGCGCGCGCCTATCTGGAGCTTGCCGGCAGGGCGACGCGCTGCACCGGCCCGCAGGATGTGTTCGACATGGGGCTGGGGTTCTGCGAGCAGGCCATCGAGGACTATTCGGAAGGGCTTCAGCGCATGATGCATGCGGCGCGGCAGGGCCTCTCGGCCGCGACGGGCAGCGCCAGCGAGGGCGAAACGCGGCGCCCCAGGAACGGGCGCTAGAGGAGCACCAAGGCCGCCTGAGCGCGCGGCCTGTCGCACAGGCGTCAGGCGCCACCGGCCGGTGAGGGCGGCACGGGCGGGCGGGGAACGAGGCCCGCCTCCGCAAGGAGGGCGAGATCCGCCTCGCGCTCGGCGTTTTCCGTGGTGAGCAGGCGCTCGCCATAGAAGATCGAGTTGGCGCCGGCAAGAAAGCACAGGAGCTGGGCCTCGCGCGAGAGCGCCGAGCGCCCGGCGGAGAGGCGCACGCGCGCCCGGGGCATGAGGATGCGCGCGGCCGCGATCATGCGCACGAGCGCGACGGGCTCCACCGGCGGGCGGTTCTCGAGCGGCGTGCCGGGCACGGGCACGAGCGCATTGATGGGC